>JAFTPW010000119.1:0-3506 GCA_017463075.1 Clostridia bacterium | reverse complement strand
CCGGCTCCGGTACGACGGGACAGATGCTGATAACGCCGTCGCAGAACTGGTACATCGAGGACAGGCACACATCGGTGAATACGTTGTCGCGGATCTCGACGTCGTGGCACTCGCCGGATTCAAACCAGTAGTTCGCGTCCCCTGCCACCAGAACCGCCGAGCCGGAGGATGCGAAATAGTTCTCCGCGATCACGACGGGCTTGGGTGTGGAGACGAGGATTCCTCTCGCACGGCAGCTGCCGAAACGGTTCTTCGTGCACGTGAACGCAGCGGTATGGGTGAGGTTGTCCAGTGCCAGCAGCTCCTCGGTGTTCACCATTTCCATGATCTCAGCGGGGATTTTTTCCTCAAACTCGAGACGGAATACGCCCGCGCCCTCGAGAACATGGGACTTCACCTTTGCCGTGCCGACCTTTGACATGCCCCGCCGCTCGATGAATGCCACCTCATCACCGGGTTCCGCCCAGTAATGGAATCCGCACGCCTGATCGTGACGGTATCTGCACCGGAGGGTGTACTCGTCGATCGCTTCGCCGGAGGTAACACAGCATCCGTGCACGTTGATCGGGTCATCCATCAGCCCGATGAAGGTGCATTCTGTGATCGTGATCTGTCCGGAACAGCAGGTGATGTGCATACCGTCGTCGCGTCCGTTTGAAACAAGCCGTCCTGCCGCGGTGTTGGGCACGAAATGCACCTGACGGAAGGTGAGATCCTTGCAGAACTGCGCGAGACAGCCGAGTCCGCCGCAGGAATGAACGGTGACGTCCTCCACGGTGACGGATTCGCACTTTTTGGTGAAAATTCCCGCGTGAATCCGTGCGTTGTGGCGCAGAACGATCACGTTGCCGAGATTGGTCTTTGCCTTGCGCGGATTGTCGAAGCGGTAGACGGAATTTCCGAGGTCCTCGATCTTCCGGGGCGTGAAATTGTCGCCGGAGGCACGGGTGACACAGCGATTGTTGCCGTCGAACTGGATGTGGCTCCAGCGTCCGAGCGGTGACCACTCGCCGTTGCCGATGTCAAATTCGATCCAGTTGTCACCGAAGCGGTGCGGGAATGCGTCGGGGTCAATGCGCAGATCAATCGTGTTTTCGTCAAATCCGACGACGACGCCTTCCGCAACGAGCGGTTTTTCCCAGTCGATCGTGAAGCCGCGGAACGTGATGTTCTTGCAGTGATCCATCGTCACCGGCTGCATCTGACCGGCAAACCAGAGACGCGCGCCGTTTCCTTCGAAGACGCAGTTTTCCATCTCCTTCATCCAGATGCCGAGCTTTCTCTCGGGAATCACGTCGGTGTTGGAGAGGCAGTAGTCGGCGCGGAGCTGGGGTGTGAAATAGTAGTCGCCCGGCTCAAAGACGAACGCGGTGTCCGCCGGATTTTCCCGCATCAGCTCGTACAGGGGCAGTGTGATGTCGCCGCCCGGCACGATGCCGCAGGACTTGAGTTCAATGATTTTCATGTTGACTCCTTGTGCGTTTTTTCTTCATTATACAGGATTGATGCGGGATTTGCAAGGGTGAGGACGAAATATTTCATGTCAGCCGATAAAGTTCACGCGAACCTATTGACAGGAACACGCGATTGTGTTATACTTGATATGCAGTCAGTTGAACGCATCAAGCACAAAGGAGGTCACCATGGATCCCGTTGTTGAATCCGTCATTATCAGCTACACCAAACTCATCGTCACGGTTCTGCTCATTGTTCTCATCGGAACGCTGGCGTACAAATCCCTGAAATACATCCGTGCTCTTTATAAACGGGGCAATCTGATGCGCCGGCTCCGGAAAGTCTGCCGCGAGAACGGATACCGTCTCAAAGTGAATGCATGTCCCCTGCTGTCCGTGTTCTTCCCGACAAAAACACCCGAGATTACCGTGGATACCCGCTGGAAAACGTATCATATCAAGTTCATCGCCTTTGTGAATCCCGCGCGGACATATCTTCTCAACGGTGAGCACCGCATTTACATCAACACCAACCATTCCATGATTCTTCTGAACATCGGCGGTGTCAGTAAATTACCGGCAGGACTTCCGCGTAGCGTTTTGCAAAAGATCGGACACAAAGGACTCGTCGGAATAGAGATGGGCGGAAACTTCAAGGAACTCACGCGACCTGACCATCACGTGAACTTCCCTGCCGCGTCCGCCACATCCGAAAACATCCTCTGCATCCATCCGACATCCCAGGAAATGCTCCGCGTCGAGGGAAACGGCATGGTTCTCATCTTCGACGGTGACAGAATCGGCTCCTCAACCGTTTACAGCGGAAGCGGGCTTCTCAATCATCTCGCTGCTGCCGGGACAAAATCCCGTTCAGTATCATAATTTTCTTCTCAGTACCGCTGTGTCCTGCCCGGATGCGGCGGTATTGCCTTTATCATTTGTTCACAAAATATTTCATTGTACTCAATTGATTATTCCGTCGATTTCTGGTATCCTGTACGGGAAATTCTGACGGAGGACTGTTATGACCCCGAAAAAAATTCTGTTTATCACCGCCGGTGTGATTTCCGCTGTGCTCGGAACGCTTGGCACCTTCCTTCCTCTCCTGCCGACCGTGCCGCTGTATCTCCTTGCCGCTGTCTGCTTCGCGAAATCCTCCGAGCGGCTGCACAGCTGGTTCACGTCCACGAAAATCTACCGGGACAACCTCGAAGACTACGTGAAAAACGGAGGCATGACAAAAAAAGTGAAGCTGCGGATCATGCTCACGGTCACAGCGGTGATGACGGTCAGCTTCTTCATGATGCACAGCCTTCCTGCCGGCAGAATCGTACTCGGTGTGCTGTGGATCGTCTTCGTGCTCTTTTTCCTCTTCGGCATCCGCACACTGCCGGATAAAAACTGAATCTGCGGGAATCCTTTTATGGGTTCCTTTTTCATTTCAGGAAAGCATTTCATCCCGCGAATTTCCGTTCCGCCTTGACAACAGACCGCATGTATGCTATAATTTGATTGTACTCAATCTTTTATGATTAAAGGAGTTATGAACCATGAGCATTTACGATTTCAAAGTCACCGCGCGAGACGGCAGTGAAGTTTCCCTCGCGGATTACAGGGGCAAGGTTCTTCTCATCGTCAACACCGCTACCGGATGCGGATTCACGCCTCACTACACCGATCTTCAGGAAATCTACGACGAATTCGCGGATCGCGGGCTTGAGATTCTCGACTTCCCCTGCAACCAGTTCGGCGAACAGGCACCGGGCAGCGACGAGGAAATCCACACCTTCTGCACCGGACGCTTCGGCATCACCTTCCCGCAGTTTGCGAAAATCGACGTCAACGGGGACAACGCAATCCCGCTGTACAAGTGGCTGACCGAAAACAGCACCTTCGGCGGCTTTGACAAGAATCCGACGGGTCTGATGATGGGCCAGGTACTCTCGAAGATCGACAAGGACTACAAGAACAACAGCGCGGTCAAGTGGAATTTCACGAAGTTCCTCATCGGACGCGACGGTCAGATTCTCGGCAGATTCGAGCCGACCATGT
>JAFTPW010000118.1:0-4100 GCA_017463075.1 Clostridia bacterium | reverse complement strand
GCCTTGACCTTGCAGGCATTCTGGCAGGGACGGCTGCGGTTTACGATTGCGAAATACGGGCACACCTTCGCGCACATGCCGCATTCCACGCACTTGCTCTTGTCGATGTGTGCAACGTGATTGTGGTCGAACGAGATTGCTCCGCGCTTGCAGACGTCTTCACAGCGATGCGCCAGACAGCCGCGGCAGGAGTCGGTGACTTCGTATCCCGCAGCCGGGCATTCGTCGCAGGCAATTTCGATAACCTGAATTACGTTCGGATCCTCCGCATTGCCGCCCATCGCGATTTTCACACGTTCCGCGAGGATGGCGCGTTCCTTGTAGACGCAGCAGCGCATTGTGGGCGTGGTATTGGGAACGATCGTCTTCGGAATATCGAGAACATTTTCCAGAAGAGTGCCCGCCCATGCCTGACGTGCGACTTCACGAAGAACCTTATATTTCAGATGCTGTACTTTCGTATCAAATTTTTTCATTCAGCATTCTCCTTAAAAATAACTGACCTTGATTCGCTTGCCCATTCTCTTCAGACATTCGGAAAGCTCCTCGACCAGATTCATCTTAATATTGAATGTGATGGGAAGATCGGGGTTCTGATGGGCTGGGTTGACGGCGCGTCCTACGTAGAAATTGATATCGGTTGCCTCTTCAAACAGAAGACGGCTGATCAGGGACGCTCCGTCGCGGTGCTGGCTCCAGATATCGTATTTTGTGTTTTCCGCAAGATGGTCCTTTGCATATTCCAGAACACGGTTGACGGTGATGACCCCTTCCGTTACCAGATCGACTCCTTCCAGTTCAGCGATGGGAGGAATGTCGGATTTTTCGAATTTCAGGCTTGCCTTGAGCGGCTTGCGCAGATATTTCGCCGCGATGGAAGATGTGGTGCCGCCGCAGATGATGTGCTTCCCTTCCTTGGAGAAGAACAGGGACATCATGCGGTCACAGTCGTCGCGGTTGGAGGGAGGACCGAAGAGGATGTTCATGGGTTCACGCTTCCGGATCCGTACGATGCATGCCGTCGCGTCGTCACCGGGCTTGTTGTCGTACAGACGGTTGCATTCGTCCACCAGCATCGTGGAAAGCGTTTTGGCGGTATATCCGACGGGAACCAGCATTTCGACGAAATCGATGATCTCGCTGCGCTTCCAGCCGAAATTGTACGCGGTTCCGATTCCGGCGTGCGGGCATCCGTCACTCATGGCAACGAAGACGTCGTTCTCCTGAAGCGGAATGATGGACTTGAGAATCTTCTTGCCGCCGATGTTCATTTCCGTGGTCGGATAATCGTAGTTCTTATCATCCCGGATCACGATCACCTTGGGGTTGTCGTACTGGATGATTTCCGCGATCTGATTGTTCTTGATCTGAATGATCGTGAAGGTGGAATACGCAACGCCGCGCACGGAGCAGACGGGAAGAGTTGCCGCAATGGTCGCGACGCATTCCTCCAGAGGCATTCCTTCCGCCATCATGGTGGAGATGATCTTGGAGGTCAGCGTGGACAGGATGCTGGCTTTGACGCCGCTGCCCAGACCGTCGGCAAGAACAATCACCGTGGCGTTTTCGTTGCTCTGTTCAATCACGTCCACATGGTCGCCGCAGAGCTGTTCGCCGTAATGGTTGATGCTTTTATAGCCGATGTCGGCACATAAATCATTCATCTTCAATCGACTCCTTCAGTTTGGCAAGTGCGATCTTGGTTTCCGCCGCCGTTTCTCCGAGAAGCGAAGCGATTTCCTGTACGATGCGCATCTGCTTGTCAACGACCTTATCCGCAACTTCAATGGTCTGACGGCTGATGTTTTCCTTCTTGACGCGGTCGCTTTCTTCGTTCGTGACATCGCGCAGGATGCCGATCAGAAGATGCGTTGCGCGGTCATATACAACCGTCTGTTCCACGAAGCGCTTGTACTCGGCAAGATATACCCGCTGCGCCTGAATGTCACGTCCGGAATTAAGCACCTTGAGGAAGAGCGAGGGATCGAGAATACGGACAACCTGATCGCCGAGGATATCGGAATCGTAGCGGATGTTCATGATCTTCTTTGCGGCTTCGTTGATCTGCTGTACTTCCAGCTGTTCGTTCAGAACGATCAGACCGTTCGGCGAGCTGTTTACGATGGCATCGGAGAAGCTTTCCGCCTTGTCCTTGAGGAAGGGCAGACACATGGAAGGCTCCGCTTTGCCCTGATAGATTGCAATCGCCTTTTCGCGGCAGGTGTTGTAGCCGCAGGTTCCGCAGTTCAGCTCCTGAGAAGGCTTGTACTTGCCCATCTGACGCAGGATCTGATTGATTTCCATTTCCGTCGGCATCTGCAGCTTCTTGTCGATGATCTCGAAATGCTTTCTCAGTGTCAGCGAATCCGGCTGTTCCACGGCAAAGTCCCTGGTGCCGGCGTAACTGTTGATCGCGAGGTAGTTTTCGATGGGCGTATCGCGGTATTTTTCCATAACGGGTCCGCCGATACATCCGCCCACGCAGGCATTCATTTCAATGAAGCACTTGTGGATCTTGCCGGACACGATATTGGCGAGAGCGGATACGCAGTTTTCCACACCGTCGAAAGCCATGTAGGTATATCCGGGGATATCCTTCGCCATGGTACGGAGAACGCCGCCTGCCGTGGGGAAGAAACGGGTCAGGGATTCGGGCGTGATGTCCTTCTTTTCCTTCAGCTCGATTCCTTCTTCCTTCAGCCAGGAGGTCAGCTCCTCGAAGGTGAGAACCGCATCCACGATACCGGAATAGTGCTCAGCCTCGTCTTTTTTCGCCACGCAGGGACCGATAAAGACGGTTTTTGCATTGGGGATACGCTTTTTGATGTCCGCGCAGTGTGCCTGCATGGGAGATACAACATCCGCAAGATAGGGCAGCAGCGTCGGGTAATACTTCTGAATCAGGAGATTGATGGAATGACAGCAGGATGTGATAACGATATCACGGTCTTCCTCACGGAGAATCCGCTCGTATTCGTTCTTTACGATGGTTGCTCCGAGTGCGGTTTCTTCGACATCATAGAAGCCGAGCTTCTGCAGAGCTTCCCGCATGGAGACGATTCCCACGTCATTGTAATTTGCCGCAAAAGAAGGCGCCAGGCTTACAACCACAGGCTCGCCGGTCTGTAACAGAACCTTTACCTTTTCCAGCTCGCTTGCGATTTCCTTTGCGTTCTGAGGACATACAACGAAGCACTGTCCGCAGAGAATGCATTCGTTTCCGATGATGTGCGCCTGATTTCCGGAGAAACGGATCGCTTTTACCGGACAGTGACGGATGCATTTATAACAGTTTTTGCAGTTTGATTTCTTGAATGTCAGACAATTCGGCATAGGTCGTTTTCCCCTTTCCTCAGACTTTATTCAGAACATGCTCTTTGAAAAATTCCCTGAAATTTTCACGGGTGATGCCGGTGTGGATTTCATCGTCAACCTGAATGGTTACACCGACGCGGTTGCACTTTCCGATGCAGAAGCTGCCGACAAGCGTAACATCTTCGCCGAGGTTATTTTCTTCAATAGCGTTCTGGAGAAGCTCCACGATTTCCGGCGAGCCTTTCAGATGGCAGGAGCTGCCTACACAAACCTGTATTACCATGATCTTACACCTTTGCGCGAACCGCTTCTTCGAAGAAAGTTTCTACGGTATCGGGAGAGACGGAGTGGAATTCTTCGTCAACCATAACGCAGACGCCCTGCTGACATTTGCCGAGGCAGAAGGTCGCACCGAGTTCAACCCTGTCGCCGAGTTCGTGCTTGGCAATCAGTGCCTGGAGCTGTTCAACAACCTGACGGGAACCTTTCAGATGGCAGGAACTGCCGATGCAAACTGTGATTTTCATGATATGATCTCCTTTTTATTGATTAAAATATTTTTTCATATGGTTTTTGAAATCCTGCGAGTTTACGCATTCCAGAAGGATCGTGCGTTCCTGCAAAGGACGGCGTACGGACATTGCCGCACCGATGATCGGCAGCCATGCATAAACGGCTTCCTTGTCTTCGTGGCTTTCGCTGCAATACAGGTCCAGATAAAGTTCCGCATCCTCATAGCTGCCGTTCATCCAGAGCATGATATAGGTCTGAGCGACATCCGCGAG
>JAFTPW010000117.1:0-4864 GCA_017463075.1 Clostridia bacterium | reverse complement strand
GGTTCATGCCGGAGGTTTCTCCCGACTTCCAGCGGATGATGTAGTAACGTTTTTCTTCTGTCTCTTTGATGGAGTCAACTGGTGCGGAGGTGTCGGACTTCGAATCAGCGTTTGCGGAGAGGATCACATTGCCCTCGTCGTCCTCAACGGTGTAGGTCAGCTTTACGTTATCCCGCGTGTCATTGACGGCGTAGAGATTCAGCTTTCCGTCGACAGGCTCGTCAAACATCATGCACAGCGGCTGCTGGGAGGTTTTGATGTAGGCGTACGCGAGCTTTTTGTCAAGATAGTAGTCCACGATGGCGTCGGAAATCTGCGGCCAGCCGTCGATGAGGTTCCACCAGATGATGCCCGTGCGGCGCCACTTGGACAGACGGAACCGTTCGATGAAGTATTTCTTCGCTTCCGCCTGGGAAATCTGACTTGCGAGAGCGAAATTATCGAGGTCAGCCGTCGCGTCATTGCCCTTGCCGAACAGGGTTTCCACCTGATTCCACATCAGCCGGATGCGGTAGCCGTAGGGATGATTTTCCTTGCCGTCCGTGGTTGCGGCGTGAACGAGCCACTGCTTATCCCCGAGACACGGCCAGAGATGGTCCTCGTCGATGTACTTTTTCAGCGATTCGGGGGAAGGACAGCCGTGATACCCGGTCTCGGACGCGAAATGGCAGATGGTGTTCTTGTAGAAATTGCCCTTGAAGTAATCGCGCGGACCCCAGAGATGGTCTTCGGACGGACGCTTGCCGGAGCTGATGCAGAATTCGTCCTTGTACGGGGAAGACGGCAGGAACGGGCGGGAGGAATCCATTCGGTTCAGCACCTCCGGGAGTACCTGACGGGTGATGACGTTGGTGTTGGGATTGCGTCCGGTGCCTGCCCAGCCGTAGGCTTCGTCGCATTCGTTGTCGCCCGCCCAGAGGATGATGCACGCGTGCTGTCTCAGGCGGATGACGACCTTTTCGGCTTCGTCGCGCATGATGCGCTGGAAATATTCATCCTGCGGACAGCATTCGCATGCCATGGTGAAGTCCTGCCATACCATGATGCCGTGCTCGTCGCAGTAGTCGTAGAACAGGTCGTTTTCGTAGACATTGCCGCCCCAGCACCGCACGATGTTGCAGCCGAGATCGGTCAGCATCGGCAGAATCGCGGGCAGGCGTTCCTCATCACGGGAGTGGATGGCGTCGACCGGAACCCAGTTGGTACCCATCGCGAAGACGGGCTTGCCGTTGATGAGGAACCGGAATTCGCCGCTGCCGTTCTCGTCGGTGACGCTAGTCCGATCAAGCGCAACGGTGCGGAGCCCGATTTTCGTCACGTAAGTGTCGCAGAGGATGTCGTTTTCATACAGCTCGGCGGTGAGGGTGTAGAGATCCGGCGCGCCGTAGTTGTGAGGCCACCATTTTTTCGGATTCGGAATCCGGATGCGCAGTTTCTTGCCGGTGTGCCACATTCTGTCCTCGACGACGTGCCGGGAATCGCCGCATTCGAAGGTGAACCGGATTTTGAATCTGTGGACATTGGCACTGCCGATCCATGTGTTGTAGGTCAGATGCACATTCGCGTCGCCGTTTCCTTCAAATCCTGCCGTGCAGGCAAACACATCGGTGATCCGCTTTTTCGGTCTCTTGTCGATGTAGACGTGCTTCCAGATGCCTGAGGAAACCACGCGCGGCATGATGTCCCAGCCGTACATGGAACCTGCCTTGCGGATGTAGAGGGAATCCCAGTTGCTGCACTGCGCGCTGAGATAGGGCGTGATCTCAAACTTCCGTGCCTCGACGCATGCGGGACGGATGTGCACGAACAGCTCATGCTCGCCGGCGGCAAGATTCAGCGGGAATTCACACGCGACCAGCATGTTGGCGTTCTCACCGATCTTCACGCCGTCGATGAAAATGTCGGCACAGCAGTCCAGTCCCTCGAAGACGAGAACGTCGTCCGTGTCGCCGGGCGTGTAGTCAAACGTGCGGGAGAGACAGTAGTGAACATTCTCGACGTCCTGGGTCAGCAGAACATTCTCGCCCCGGTAAATCTCCGGCAGAACACCCGCTTTTTCCATGTCGCTCTCCATTGTTCCGGGAACGGTCGCGGGAATCTCCGGCAGGTCAGCCACATCCGCAAAGCAGACGGGATTCTGCACATCCTCGCCGTAAGCCCCGCGCCAGATTCCGTCAAGCGACAGCTTCGGCGTCAGTTTGTTGATAGCCATGGTTTTGCTCCTTTTATTATAATGATAGATTTTGTTCGGATTACATTGTAATTCACGAAAAATACCGCGGAAAACAGAATTATGTAATATTTTCTTCACATCTATTGACAACCCCGGCGAAACCTGATAAAATGCAGACAAATCCACAACCGAGGTCTGACTTATGCAGTATTACATTATGATTCTCATCGCCGTCGTGCTTCTTGCCGTGCAGTTTGCGTCCAACAAGGCGTACAGCATCCGTCAGGGAAGTCACGCAAAGGCGTCTCTCACCTTCACAACCCTCGTCGGCGTTACCTGTGCCGTCGTCATGTTCCTCATCGCGGTCGTTTCCGGAGAGGGATTCGTCATCACGCCGTATTCACTCGGAATGGGTGCGATTGTTGCGGCGCTCTGCTGTACCTACACCTTCATCGGCTTCAAGATCATGGCACTGGGCAGCCTGTCCGTGTACACGATGTTCCTCATGCTCGGCGGTATGATGCTCCCGTATCTCTACGGCGTGTTCCTCCTCGACGAAGCGGTGTCCGTGTGGCGCATCATCGGATTTGTTCTGCTTGCGGCGTCCCTTGTGTTCCCGGTCGTCGCCAGAGAAAAGTCGGGCAAGTCCAGTGTGATTTTCATCGTGCTCTGCCTCGCGGTGTTCTGCCTCAACGGCTGCGTCAGCATCACGTCGAAGGTGCACCAGATCAACGAAATCTACGCAAAATCCGGCTCCGCGTCCTTCTCGTTCATCACCAACTCCATCAATGCCGTCATGTCCGCGATCGGGCTCGGCATTATCACGCTCCGCGAAAAGAAGCAGAGAAATGCGAAAGCTGAGGACGGTCCGACCGCTGTTTACGAAAAGCCGAAGACTCCCGCGCGTGTGATCGCCGTGATCGTGCTCATCAACGCGGTGGCGGGCGGCGTTTCGTACGTGCTCCAGCTCGTCAGCGCGGCTCATGTTGCGGCGTCGGCTCTGTATCCCATGATTACCGGCGGCTCCATGGTGCTCTCGGCACTTGCGGGTCTGATCTGCTTCGGGGAAAAGCCCGATAAAATTTCCCTCATCGGTCTGATTCTGTCCTTCGCGGCAACCTTCCTCTTCCTGTTCTAATGTACCATAAAATCCGTGCAAAATCAAGTGGTTCTGCACGAAAATGACGAAAAAGAAAGCGGCTTGGCTGAAAATTCAGTCGAACCGCTTTTTTGTTATTCCGATATTTCACCACGTTCATTGAACCACGACGGCTTTCCGCGCGACTTGATCCACTTCTCATGCAGCTCCGTCGCTTCTTCAGGAGAGTCCGCCGGGAAGATGAAGTATTCGAGATACGCGTATTCATCGCCGTGTCGGATTTCTTCGTTGTCAATCTCAAAGCATAGGAATTCATCCCGCCCGCCGATGTTGCTGTACAGCATCCAGATTGTACTGCCGTGCTCGTCCGTGAGGTAGGAGAAATTCCCGTTCGCATTGATGACGGAGTGCCAGTAGCCGCCCTCGCTGTTGAAGCCGTACTGGAAATAGTAGTCGTTGGTCAGCGTTTCTTTTGCGTAATATGCCGATTCCGGCTCAAATCCGTCGAGGTGAATCTCCCCGGTGAAGTAGTCCGTGCGGAGCCAGTAGCGGTGCAGGGTACCGTTGAGGGTCAGCGTCACGGGTTCACCGTCGTTCGGGTAGTAGTCGTACCGCCCGGTTTCGGGATGTTTCGCAATCCGGTATCCCGTGAACGTCCGGCTGTATTCCTTCACAAAGCACGCGTTCGCCGCGATGAGATACACGACTGCAAGGCAGAGCGCGCCGATAAACCACCGCCGGTGCCGTCCGATGAAGCCGAAGATTTTCCCGAACGCAAGCTCCCAGCCGTAGCGTTTCTCCCACCGTGCCGAGTACGCGAGATACCGCTGATACGCCGCGTCGCGCTGGTCTTTCGTCACGTCCTCGTCCCAGATGCGGAACCGAAGCTCCACGACGGTGCGGCGTTTCTTCTGCGGTGCGTCTTCCGCGGGAAGTTCCATCACCGGAGCCGTCATTGCGGCAGAGAGGGAAGCCGCGTCGGTCATGTGGTCCGCTGTGAGCGATTCCGCGCGGTCGAGGATGTCCCCGAGCTTCACGTACTGTTCCCGGAGCACTCTCAGATATTCGTCGAACACAGCGGGGATTTCATCGGGATTTTCCTGCATCTTCGCAATCTGTTCCAGCGAGAAAAACGACCGCCGCAGTCCCGCGATGGTGTTCAGCTCCGTCATCGTGTCCTCGTCGTAATCCCGGAATTTCCGTCCGTTGATCTCCGTAACCGGCGGCGCGATCAGTCCTTTTTCTTCGTACAGGCGGATTGCCTTTTCGGTCAGCCCGGTTCTTTCCGCCGCTTCCTTGATTTTCATGGGGCTCTCCTTCCCGTAAGGTGTGGTTTTTCTTCATTTTAGCATATTCCCCAGGGGAAGAAGCAAGAGGAAACAGTGATTTTCTGAGATTTTTGCCCGGAATGCAGAATGAAGAATGCATAATGCAGAATGAAAAATCGGAAGTCCGTTCATTGTGCATTATGCATTGTGGATCAGGATTTAGTTCAGCCCGAGGGTCTTGAGATATTCGTAGCTCTTCTTCAGGCAATCGAAGGGATTTTCGCCGTTGCAGTTGTCCTGTTCGATGTATGCAAGCTCGGTGCC
>JAFTPW010000116.1:0-3523 GCA_017463075.1 Clostridia bacterium | reverse complement strand
TGAACTCGTTCCGGTAGAAGTCCTCGAGATTCTTTTCCTGCTCACGGACGTCCTCACCGAGAATTTCCGCGAATCTGTCCCAGAACCGGGTTTCGTTTGCCGCGCCGCCGTCGTTGAGCTGCATTGCCTTTGTCCCGGACCAGACCGCCTGAATCAGCGCATCCGGTTCGTAACCGTAAGGAGCCAGCTTCTTCGCCAGCGCACCGAAGTAATATTTGATGAACAGATCGTAATCCATCGGGAGCAGAGTTCCGTCAAGATCGAAAAATACCGCTTTTTTCATTGTTTTCTCCTTTGTATTCCGTATGGCATTATCATACCACACCGGCGCGGTTTGTTCAAGAGGAAACTGTAAACACCTGTGAAACAATCCTTCACAATATTTCGTACAAATCCTTTGTAATCCCGGCAGATTTGTGCTATACTATACGGGAACAACATCCGCGAAAGGAAATTTTATCAAATGAAGAAAACCACACTGAAAAAATATGCGAAGCTCATCGTCAGGGTCGGTGCGAACGTGCAGAAGGGTCAGCCGGTGCTCCTCTACGTCTCCGTGGATCAGCATGAATTTGCCGCCATGGTTGCCGAAGAATGCTACCGTGCGGGTGCGTCCCGGGTTGACATGGAATGGTCGTCCCAGGCAATTACCAAGCTGACCTACCGTCATCAGAGTCTGCGCACGCTCTCCAAGGTTCCGGCATGGAAGGAAGAAAAACTCAAGCTCATGGCACAGGAATACCCCTGCCGCATCCACATCGCAAGCGAAGATCCCGACGGACTCAAGGGTCTGAACATGGAAAAGATGCAGAAGGCGTCCATCGCGACGTATCCGATTCTCAAGCCCTACCGCGACGCCATCGAATCCATGCATCAGTGGACGATTGCCGCCGTTCCCTCTCCCGCGTGGGCGAAGAAGGTTTTCCCGGAACTGAAGAAAAATCAAGCCGTCGAGGCACTGTGGAACGCGATTCTGTCTTCCGTTCACGTTTCCGATGACGCCGACAACGATCCCATCGCCGAATGGGCACAGCACAACGAAAACTTCCGCAAGAGATGCGCATGGCTCAACGCACAGAAGTTTGAATATCTCACCTACAAAAGCGCCAACGGCACCGATTTCCGCGCGGATCTGATTCCGCAGGGTCAGTGGTGCGGCGGCGGAGAAACCACCAAGCAGGGCGTGTACTTCAATCCGAATCTGCCGACCGAGGAAATTTTCACCTCTCCCATGGCAGGCAGAGCGGAAGGCACCCTCGTTTCCACCAAGCCGCTCTCGTATCAGGGTCAGATGATCGAGAACTTCTGGATCCGGTTTAAAAACGGCGCAGCGGTCGAATGGGATGCGGAGGTCGGAAAGGAACTGCTGGACAAGATGCTCTCCATGGATGAGGGTGCGAAGAAACTCGGTGAGCTTGCCCTGATTCCGAAGAACAGCCCCATCAACGAAAGCGGCATTCTCTTCTACGAAACCCTCTTTGACGAAAACGCAAGCTGCCATGTCGCGCTCGGTGCCGGATTCAACGACTGCATTGAGGGTCACCTCGACATGACCAACGAGGAATGCCGCGCGCTCGGTATCAACGACAGCATGATCCATGTGGACTTCATGATCGGCGCGGACGACATGGAAATCACCGGCTGGAAGAACGGCGTTCCCACTCCCGTTTTCGTGAACGGCACATGGGCGCAGGAAGTCTGATTTTTCACAATTCATTATCAAACTTGTCGTTTTCCCTTGCATTCCCGTTCATAATGTGATAAAATAGAAAAAGCACTGCAAATTTTTGCAAATATTCAACGGAGTACCAAAATTATGAACGAAAATCGCAGTACCTTTACGGGCAAGCTCGGATTCGTCCTGACTGCGGCGGGATCTGCCGTGGGACTGGGCAACATCTGGCGTTTCCCGTATCTGGCGGCAAAATACGGCGGCGGGATTTTCCTGCTGGTCTACATCATCCTCACCGTCACCTTCGGCTTCTCCCTCATGGCGGCGGAAATCGCTCTCGGACGCAAAACCGGACTGTCCGCAGTAGGCGCGTTCCGGCAGCTTGACAAGAGATTTGCATGGGTCGGCGTTCTCGCGGCGGTTGTACCCTTCCTCATCACACCCTACTATTCCGTCATCGGCGGCTGGGTCACCAAGTATCTCTTCGCATTCGTCTCCGGTGATGCACATGCCTCCGCATCCGACACCTATTTCAACGAATTCATCTCCAAGCCCGTGGAACCCATCTTCTGGTTCTGCATCTTCATCGGTCTGACTGCGCTTGTGGTATTCCTCGGAGTTGACAAGGGCGTTGAGAAGGTATCCAAATTCATGATGCCCGTTCTCGTCGTTCTCACCCTCGTCGTTGCGATCTACTCCATGTGCATGCCCGGTGCCATGGAAGGCGTGAAGTACTACCTGACTCCCGATTTCTCCAAGTTCTCCGCAACGACGGTGCTTGCCGCAATGGGTCAGCTGTTCTACTCCATGTCCCTCGCGATGGGCATCATGATTACCTACGGCTCCTACATGAAGAAGGACGTGAATCTCGAATCCTCCGTTCACCAGATCGAGATTTTCGACACCGGCATTGCGTTCCTTGCAGGTCTGATGATTATTCCGTCCGTGTTCGTATTCTCCGGCGGCAATGAAGAAGCGCTCGGCAAGGGTCCCAGCCTCATGTTCATCACCCTGCCCAAGGTATTCGACAGCATGGCAGGCGGTACCGTCATCGGCGCACTGTTCTTCCTGCTCGTTCTCTTTGCGGCACTGACCTCGTCCATCTCCCTCATGGAAACGCTGGTATCCATCCTTCAGGACAAGCTGGGCTGGAACCGCAAACTCACTACCGGCATCGTCCTGATCTTCTGCATCCTCATGGGAATCCCGTCCTCCCTCGGCTTCGGCATCTGGAGCGGCGTCAGCGTTGCGAATATGACCATCCTTGACATGTTCGACTTCGTCAGCAACAGCGTCCTCATGCCCATCGTGGCGTTCATGACCTGCATCGTCATCGGCTGGATCGCTGGCACGAAGACCCTCACGGACGAAATCGAGCTGACCGGCAAGTTCAAGTCCAAGAAGCTCTTCAACGTTGTCATCAAGTACATCGCACCCGTGTGCATCGTGCTGATTCTCGTGTCCTCCGTCCTCGACGTGCTGGGCATCGCGAAGATTTAAATTTTCCACCAACAACAAAAGCAGATTCGTTCCCGAACCGGAATGAACCTGCTTTTTTTATGATTCAGCTGCTCAGTCGCAGTACAGATTCTCGCAGTTTTCCGCAAGTACGTCATGCGTCAGACCGAACGAGCCGATCCATGTGTTGTGGGACAGCACCACGTCGCGGCACGCTTTGAGCTTGATCCGCCAGTCGCCGGGATGCCACTTTTCCGCCGCGGGGCTCTTGAAGATGCGGTTGCCGGTGAAGGTCAGTCCGCCGCAGGAGAGCGCGTAAAGCAGGGGCGTATCGGTCACGTCGAACGTGTTGCCGGTGATGCGGATGTTCTTGTGGAACGGCTTTGTCACATC
>JAFTPW010000115.1:0-4958 GCA_017463075.1 Clostridia bacterium | reverse complement strand
TTCCGCTGGAATCTGCCCCATGTTCCCGCGTCGCTGTACACGGTTCCGCCGGTATGCGAGCACAGGGGCGAAGTGAGTGAAGAGAGAAAAGTGAAAAGAGAAGAGAGAAGGTAAATTTCCTTCGGAAATAAATTGAATAAAACGTGCAGCTGTAAATGGAGTGAATCCCACAGCTGCACGTTTTTTGTTATTCGGTTGTTTTCCAGAGCGCGGCATCACGGCGGAGAGATTCTTTTGCCGCCTGCATGATGTCGCGCAGGATGCGGATTTCACGGTCATCGCAGTCACCGAGAAGATCCGCTATGTCTTTCTCCATCTGCGGACGGGCGTGAAGGATGCTGTCGCAGAGAAGATCGTCCGCGGTCACACCCAGTATATTCGCAAGGTTCACCATTGTCTGAAGGCTCACCCGCGTGGTACCCGTTTCCACGTTGCTCAGATGCGTCGGCGAAAGCTCAGCCATCTCCGCCAGCTTTTCCTGTGTCAGCTCCGCGCGGATTCTCGCAATCTTCACCCGCTTGCCGATGGATTTATAATCCAGTTCCATAATACAACTCCTGCCGTGTAAATTTTTGTACAGATATATTGTATCTACGGAAATGGTGTGTTATAATAATCTGTAACCGTATAATACGGTAATAGTTTAATACCGCATAAATTATATGGTTAATTTTTCATGAATACGGAAAGAGGATAACATGCCGAAAATACTGTACAGACGCGATCCGATGGATTCTGATGCAGACGCCAAACTGCACCCCAGCGTTCTGGAAGCGCGGGAATGCCTGAAAGACAGCGAAACATTCCGGCAGCTTCTGGACAGAATGCTCCGCGAAATGGATGTCAAACCCATTCCCGGCAAGCTCGCAGGAATCAGCACCCTCGTCGATGCCGTCCGTGAGACTGCGGAGGAATGGGGACTGGATGTGACCGTGACGGAATATCCGCATCATGTCAGCATTGATATCGCATTGGATGAAAGCGGTGAACTCACATTCCTCGGCGAACTGATTGACCTTGCCGACTGCATATCTCTCAGCACCGAGCCGAGACCGGTCGTCAGCATCGGCTATTTTACCCACGGACTCTACCGAAACAACGAACTCCTGTAAACCAAAAACGTGCAGTCAGCGGATTTACTCCATCCACAGCTGCACGTTTTATTAATTTATTTCCGAAGGAAATCTACCTTTTCTCTTCTCTTTTCACTCTTCTCTCTCTTTCCTCCTACATCGGCAGATACGCCAGCAGTGCCCATCCGCAGGCGAGACTTGCGGCGTTGGCGAGAAGTGCGGTGACGGCGCCCCTGATGCGGCTGTGTTCCCGGAGAAGGCAGGCGAACAGGACGGCTTCGGCGAGGAAAATCAGCGCTTCCAGGAAGAAGAACCCGAGCTCCCAGTAGCCTGCGGCGAGATAGTTTCCCGTGAGGGTCACGTTGAGGAAAATCTGTGTCACAAGATTCACGATGACGAACACCATCCAGCTGCGGCGGGTGCGGTAGTTCATGAGGAAGAAGATCACGCCTTCGATGATGAGGGTTACGCTCACCCGAAGAATCACCAGAAGCACGTTCCGCCATACCATGTAGGAAGAACTTCCCGTGACCGCTGTGCTGTTCTCAGCGTCAAGCGTCATGACGGCAAGATGGTTGTACTGCATCTGGTTTTCATGCGGCATGGGAACGGTGAAATCCAGTCCCGCCGATTCCGATACCATATGCAGGGACGACTGCGCGGCGGTTTTCTCCATCACGGCAATGGACTCATACGTGTACCGGGCATCGCCGTTCATGGCTTCAAACAGATGGTCATAATACAGCCGGAAACACGATTCCCATCCCCGTCTGAGGGAACGCATCTCTGCACGCACGCCGTCCGGGGTCACCAGCGTCACGGTCATGTCCTCCGGCGCACCGGTGATGAGCACGGTGAAATCCGGTCCCGCCGCGGCGTTGGCAGATACCGGCAGAGCAAGAACAACGGCAGTCAATACGGCAAAAAGCAGTGCGGTAATACGGCGTTTCATGGGATACCTCCGATATTGGTATAGTTAAGAGAGAAGAGTGAAAAGAGAACAGAAAAGGTAAATTTCCTTCGGAAATTGATTTGTTTCATTCAGTTCCGGAGGAAATGCTCCTTTTCTCTTCACTCGTCTCTTTTCTCTTTTCTCTTCCAGTATAGCACGGCCTTCTCGCTTTGTCAACCGGCGTACTGTCCGGCGATGTGAATTTTCCGTAAACATCCCTTGACGAATCCGGCGGGAGGGTGTATAATAATGCCTTGTAATACATTAATTCACCAAAACGGACGTATGAATATGCAATCGAACAAAATCCGCCGTGCGTTTCTTGCCGCATTCCCACGGACCCTTCCGGTTTTCGCGGGATACTGCTTCCTCGGCATGACCTACGGCATTTTCCTCAACACCAGCGGACTTCCCGTGTGGTATCCCTTAATCATGTCCCTCACCATTTTCTCCGGCTCCGCGGAAATCATCGCGGTCAGCTGCATGCTCGGGGCATTCAATCCCGCAAACGCCTTCGTCATCGCGTTCATGACCGGCGCGCGGTATCTCTTCTACGGCATCTCGATGCTCGACAAGTTCCGCGGCACGGGATGGAAGAAATTCTACCTCATCTACGGCATGGTCGACGAGACGTTTTCCATCAACTTCCAGTCCGTCATCGCGCCCGACATTGACCGCGGCTGGTTCATGTTCTTCGTGACGCTCATGGACCACCTGTACTGGATTTTCGGCGCGAATATGGGATCCCTGCTCGGTTCGTTCATCGGCTTCTCGACGGAGGGTCTGGATTTCGTCATGACCGCGATGTTCGTCGTGATTTTCATGAATCAGTGGATGACGGAAAAGCGCCACCTGAGCGAGCTGATCGGTCTGGGATGCTCTCTCCTGTGCCTGATCCTCTTCGGCGCGGACAATTTCATCATTCCCACCATGATCGCAATCCTCGCGGCACTGACTGCATGCCGGAAGCCGCTTGAGAAGATGGCGGACGAAAACGAGGCATACAAAATCGCAAAGGCAGGTGAATCCCGATGACGATGGCGCAGCAGCTTATTACCATACTCATGATTTCCCTCGGCACCATGTCGATGCGGTTCCTGCCGTTCCTGATTTTCCCCGCAGGCAAGCCGACTCCGAAGTACATCCGGTATCTCGGCAAGGTTCTCCCGGGCGCTGTGTTCGGTATGCTCGTGATCTACTGCCTGAAAAATGTCAGCGTCACGGCGTTCCCGTTCGGTATCCCGGAGCTCATCGGCATCGCGGTCACGGCAGTCCTGCACCTCTGGAAGAAGCAGATGATCCTCTCCATGGGCGCCGGCACGATCGTGTACATGCTGCTCGTGCAGTTTGTGTTCTGAGAGATACCCTCTTGACGTACAGCGGAAAATGTGGTATAGTATTCATGTAATGAACATTTTATAATACTTTCTACCCGAAGCAGAATGGCATCGTACCGGAGTCGTTAACCGGTGCCTCGTGTGTGCCGTTCCTTCAAAACAAGAACAAACAGTCCTTCACGGGGCTGTTTTTCTTTTTGTGTGGTTGTTTTTACGGGGAATATATGGTATAATGTCGGTAACCGCCCGGAGAGCTTAGAAAGACTCAGAGAAGATTATGCTTTTCAACATCGTTCTTGATATCATTAACACCTGCATTGCGCTTGTTGTTATGTATTACACGATCAAGATGTATTATAAGGATTAATCCTACTTAACTGTTTATTCGGGAAGTTTTGAGAGTTGACGCACCGGAAGTAACGAGCCGCCGGTTCCAAAATCGCTCTGTGCATGGTGTATCAAAACTTTTCTGAATTTTGTTAGGTACCCTCTTGACGCACAGCGGAAAATGTGGTATAGTATTACATGAAAAGCATAATTATGAGTTCTTTCTGACTCAGAAGCAGAATGGCATCGTGCCGGAGTCGTTAACCGGTGCCTCGTGTGTGCCGTTCCTTCAAAACAAGAACAAACAGTCCTTCACGGGGCTGTTTTTCTTTATTTTTTCGTTATTTTGCATGATTTCCCAAAAACGCCTTGACTTTCCTGGCAGGATTCGGTACAATGATGGGTGAACCTCTGCGAAAACCCATTATTTTACATAAAGAGACGGTTTGACTGCTATGAATTCATACAAGACCAGGATTGCGGCGTTCCTGCTTGCGGCGATGATGCTTCTGTCCGCTTGCAGCAAGGAGACTGCCGACACCGAAACCAATGCCCCCGAAACTCCCGGCGTAACCGAGACCGTGCCCGATACCGAGCCGGAATCCGAACCCGAAACCGAAACCGAACCCGAAGTGACCGAAACGGAGCCTGAGACGGAGCCCGAAACCGAGCCGGAGACGGAGGAAACCGCACCGGAAACCCTCCCGTCCGACGCCGAGCTTCTGACCGATCCCGATTCGGATATCAAGGAGTTCTCCGATGAATCCGACACGGAGACCGCCGCTCCTCCGGAAACCAAGCCGGCTGAAACCGAACCCGCGGAAGAAGAACCGGAACGCATTTACAGCTATCTCAATGGATACACCACCACTGTCGAAGAGCGCGACCGGCGTCCCGTGGCGATCATGCTCAACAATATGAAGAAGAGTCTCCCGCAGGCGGGTCTGTGCGAGGGTGACATTTACTACGAATGCGCAGCGGAAGGCGGCATTACAAGAATCATGATGGTTGTGGAGGATTACGAAAACCTCGGCACCGTCGGCTCCATCCGCTCCTCCCGCGACTAGTTCGTGGACTTCCTCGCCAACCACGATGTCATCTACGTCCACGCCGGCGGAAGCAATCAGGCATACGAGAAGATCTCCTGGCGCGGCATCAGCAACCTCGACGGCGTGAACATGTACCTGCCCACCACGTTCTGGCGTGACACATGGCGCATGAACAACATCGGCTACGAGCACAGCATGATGGCAAGCGGCGAATCCATTG
>JAFTPW010000114.1:0-4742 GCA_017463075.1 Clostridia bacterium | reverse complement strand
TAACATTGTCATGGATCTCCCGTTGTATCACCGTTTTAACGAACCGTCCGTACGCCTCGCCTCAGATGCACGCCCGCATGGTTCTGATATTCTCCTCAATGGACGCATCCTTACAGAACACGCTCGATGTACCGCAAATGTAGATATCCGCACCTGCCGCGCACATCTTCTTCGCGTTCTCGAAACTCACGTTGCCGTCCACTTCAATCTCGATATGCCCGTATCCGCGTTCGTTCAGGTACTTCCGGCAGTCGGTGATCTTCGTGAGCGTCTGCGGAACGAGCTTCTGTCCGGCAAAACCGGGATTGACCGTCATCAGCAGTACACCGTCAATGTCGTCAAGAACGTAGTCCAAAGCAGACAGCGGAGTTGCCGGATTGAGAGCCGCCATCGCCTTCGCACCGCAGGTTTTCACCGCTGCAAGCGCACGCTGGAGATGATTCGTGGATTCCGCGTGAACCGAAACATAGTCGCCCGGCTGCGGATCAAACCATCCGATCTTCCACTCCGGCTCGGTAATCATGAGATGAATGTCCAAGGGGATCTTTGTCAGCTTCCGCAGATTCTTGCAGTAGTCCGTGCCGAGCGTGAAATTCTTCACGAACACCCCGTCCATCACGTCAATATGCAGGTATTCAATCCCGGCAGTCTCAAAAATCCCCAGCGTTTCCGTCAGCCGTCCGATGTCAGCACACATCATGGAAGGCGCGATTTTTCCGTTCATTTCCGTATCCTCCGGTGAAATAAAAGTCTGTCTGACTGTATTATAACAGATTGTATCGGAATTTTCAAGATTCACACAGGATTATTGCAAATTCCCCGTTTTCATGCTATACTAATACCATCCACATTTACCATCCACATTCACCCAAAGGCGGTATTTTATGACTCACGATTCACACAATCCCGATATGCGGTATCTGTAGCTGCTCTCGCGGGATTATCCCACCATCGAAGCCGCGGCGTCCGAGATGATAAACATTGCCGCGATGCGTTCGCTCCCGAAGGGCACCGAGTATTTCTTCAGTGATCTTCACGGCGAATACGCATCCTTCCTGCGCCTGCTCCGTTCCGCATCCGGTATGATAAAATCCAAAATTGACCTCATTTTCGAAAAAAGCATTTCCTCCGCCGAACGGTCCCGTCTTGCCCTGCTCATCTACTACCCGGAGCGCGAGATCAAACAGCTCCGTCAGGCAGGCAGACTCGACGACGAATGGCGCAGCATCACCATTTACCGGCTGATTCAGGTCTGCGAATCCGTTTCGGCGAAATACACCCGCGCGCTGGTGCGTTCCAAGATGCCGCCGAGCTTTGACTACATCCTCGACGAGCTGCTCAACGTCACGGACGACATCAACCGCGACTACTACTACTCCGAAATCATCGACTCCATCCTCTCGACCGGCATTGCCGAGGAGTTCATCATCGCCGTCTGCTCCCTCATCCGCAGTCTCACCATCGACCGGCTCCACATCATCGGCGACATCTTCGACCGCGGCCCGAGAGCCGATAAAATCATGGACGAGCTGATGACGTTCGACCACATCGACATCGAATGGGGCAACCACGACATCTCCTGGATGGGTGCGGCGGCTGGCAACACAGCTCTGATCGCCAACGTCATCCGCATCGCGCTCGGCTACAACAGCTACGATGTGCTTGAAGACGGCTACGGACTGAATCTCAGACCCTTGTCCGTTCTCGCGGCGGAGGTGTATGAGAACGACCCGTGCACCCACTTCTACCCGCACACCCTCGACGACGTCGTGTATGACAACGTGGATCTCTCCCTGACCGCGAAAATGCACAAGGCGATCGCCGTGATCCAGTTCAAGCTGGAGGGACAGCTTCTCAGGGAGCATCCGGAATATCACATGGACGACCGCAGACTGTTCGAGAAAACCGACTTCCGGCGCGGCGTGATTACGATTGACGGGGCGGAATATCCCCTGCGCGACACGTATTTCCCGACCGTTGACCCGGACGATCCCTTAAAACTCAGCGAAGAAGAGGCACAGCTCGTGCGGATTCTGCAATCGTCGTTCCATCACAGCCAGAAGCTGAACACGCACGTGAAATTCCTCTTCGCCCGCGGCGGCATGTACAAGTGCTGCAACGGCAATCTGCTCTGCCACGGATGCATCCCGATGAATGAGGACGGAACCCTGCGCGAAGTGGAGCATCCCTTCTCCGATACCCGCGTCACAACCCTGCACGGACGCGCACTGCTCGACCGCATCGGCAAGGCAGTCAACCGCGCGTACTTCGGCACATGGGAATCCCCCGAGCAGAAGGAAGCCCTCGACTACATGTGGTATCTCTGGTGCGGCCCGGATTCTCCGCTCTACGGCAAGAACAAAATGGCGTTCTTCGAGCGTACCCTGATCGGCAAAAAGGAAGCCGGCACGCACGCGGACGAAACATACGAGCCGTACTATCATCTGAACAACAGCGCCGAGGTCTGCGGACGGATTCTTGAAGAATTCGGTCTCTCTCCCACAAAGGGGCACATCATCAACGGGCACGTTCCCGTCATTGCCTGCGACGGTGAGAGCCCGATCAAGGCAAACGGCAGACTCTTCGTCATCGACGGCGGCATCTCAAATGCCTACCGCGTCAAAACCGGCATCGCGGGATACACCCTCATCTACGACTCGCACAGCCTCCGCCTCGCACAGCACAAAATCTACGACGGTCAGGACGAAAACATCACGCCCGACGTGAGCATCGTCGAAAAAATGGACCGCCGCGTGAACATCGCCGACACCGACTACGGCGCGGAGCTGGATCTGAGACTCGCGGAACTCCGGTGCCTGCTTGAAGCCTACCGCGACGGCTCCATTCTCGAAAAATAATCAAAACACGAAGTGTTTTTACCTTACCTCTTCCCTCTTCACTATTCCCTCTTCCCTCATTCCCACTATCCTCACAGGAGTTTCATATGTACACAAAACCCCAACTCACCGCCATCTTCGCCCGCATCGGGCTGACATACGACCCGTCCGCGGCATGTGATTTCGCTCTTCTCTCAGAAATCCAGCGCGGATTCCAGTACAACATCCCCTACGAAAACCTCGATATCCTCCGCGGCGTGCCTCTTTCCCTCGACTACGCCGATCTGTACGACAAAATCGTGACAAATGCCCGCGGCGGATACTGCTTCGTGATCAACGGATTTCTCGGCGAGGTTTACCGCTCGCTCGGATACGGCGTGAACGAATACATGGCGCGCTACCTCCGGGGTGAAAACGAAATCCCCATGAGCCGGCACCGCGGTCTTGCCGTGACCTGCTGTGACAACGTGACGTACATCTGCGACGCGGGCATCGGGCAGTCGGCGTTCCGTGTTCCGCTGAAGCTGGTGGAAGGCTTCGTCTCCGAGCAGTACGGCGAGACCTACCGCGTGACGCGTGACGACTTCTACGGCTGGGTCATCTCCGACTGGCACAAGGGCGAATGGCGCGCGTTCTACGGATTCACGGAAGAGCCCCAGCTGAACATCGACTACATCATGCCGTCCTTCTGGTGCGAGCATGCGCCCGAGTCCCCGTTCACGTCGGCCGAAATGTTCTCGATCAAGACCGACACCGGCAGAATCACCCTTGACGGCAACATTTTCCATGTCTTCAGCGGCGGCACCGTGACGGAAAAATACCTCACCGAAGACGAAGTCCGCGAAGCATACACAAAATACTTCGGTCTGCCCTATTTCATGGGACTGAACGTGAGACGATACACGGAGGAAAGTCATGCTTGACCACGCAAAGCTCGCTGAGGAGCACTTCCTCTCCGGATGCAACTGCGCACAGGCGGTGGTGTATGCCTTCTCCGACCTGACCGGCTTTGACCGGGACACCTCGCTTCGTCTGGCATGCTCCTTCAGCGGCGGATTCGGACGGCTTCGCGAGGTCTGCGGTGCGTTTTCCGGTGCCGCCATGATCGCCGGGCTTCTCTGGGGCTACTCCGATACGGAAACGAAGCAGCTCAAGGCGGATCACTACGCGCTGATTCAGAAAATGGCGGCGGAGTTCCGGGACATGCACGGCTCGATCGTCTGCCGGGAAATTCTGCGGGGCATCGAATCCTCCACGGACTCCAACCCGAGTGACCGGACAGCGGAATACTACAAAAAGCGTCCCTGTCCGAAAATTGCGGCATATGCGGCGGCGATTGTGGACAAAATCCTCGCCGAACGGGGATTTGAGCCGCCTGCGGGCACGCACATCTATCCGCTCGACGCATCACCGGAGCACAGATTTGTGGTGATTTTCACCCGGCACAACGGAAAATGGATCTACGCCCGCGCGAAGGGACGTGACGTCTGGGAAACCGCCGGCGGACACATCGAACCGGGTGAAACTCCCCTTGACGCGGCAAAACGGGAGCTGTGGGAAGAAACCGGCGCGGTGGATTACGACATCCGTCCGGTGTTTGATTACAGCGTGAACAACGGCGGCGGACACTACGCCTTCGGGCAGGTATTCCTCGCGGACGTGCGGCAGTTCGGCGATCTTCCGGCGGCGTTTGAGATGGAAGAAATCCGCGGATTTGACACCTATCCCGCAGAAATGCGCTTCCCGGGCATACTTCCGGTGCTGTACGAACGGATGAAGGATGAAATTATCCGGCGGCAGGGATGACCCAATTACATTAACTTAATGTTCTTGTGATGTGATACACATAAAATAGAATATAATCGTAGGGACCGGCGTCCCCGACGGTATTTCCGAAAATCGCAT
>JAFTPW010000113.1:0-12347 GCA_017463075.1 Clostridia bacterium | reverse complement strand
TGGTGTTCGAGGAAGGCGTGATCGAAGCCAAGGCGGGGGATGTGTCCTTCCGTCTGGAAACCGTTGGCGCACCGGCGAAGATCACCATGGAAAACGTGGGCTACGACTGGGACGACATCGTGCAGATCGAGCTGAACGTCACCGACACCGCAGGACGCCGTGTTGTATGCGACCAGAGCAGAATCCGCATCCACATCGAGGGCGAATACGAATACCTCGGCATGGACAACGGCGATATCGAAGACCTGAATGACTACCGCGACATGCGGAGAAACACCCTCGACGGACGGCTCATGATCTACCTCAGAAAGACCGGTGACGGTGAGGTTTCCGTCCGCGCGATGAACCAGTACCTCGGCATGGCGAAGATTACGGTTTAAGACAGCGAGGAACAAATCATGACAATGACAGTGAACAACGGACTTTTTGAATTTGCACAGGAGAGCGGCAGGATCGTAACGCTGCTTCCTCCGGCATACCGGTACGAAAACGGCGAGGAAATCACGCTTGCTCCTGCCGGAGAGGGCGTATTTGCGGACGAAAACAACCGCGTGACTTATGCGGCGGAGAAAAAAACGGACAAGCTGACCTGCATCCGCCGTACATGGACGAACACTTCCGCGGATACTGTGAAAATCCAGACCTCCTTCCGGGCAGAGACCGCTTTTGTACCGGCGAGATATCTGATCCCCTGCGTGAGCGTGAACGGCAACGAATTCGGCAAAGGCGGCGAACCCAAGGGACTGATGCGCGACGGGAAAAAGTGGATTTTCGGCTACGACCGCACGTCCTTCCCGGCATGCACCGTGACAGAAAACGCGGAACATGCATGTGCACTCTTTGCGTCGGCTGAGAGTGAGATTTCCGTGCAGGCGTCGTGCAGTCTCACAAAGAACGAGGACGGTACCTTCGTGCAGGAAATTCTCCATCCCGTCATCGAATCCCCCGTGACCTACGTGAACCGCGACAAATACGGCCCCGCTTACGAGACGTGGATCACACTGGCGCCGGGTGAGAGCTTTGACGCAGGATTCTTCCTCTGCATCTCCGAGCCGAGATGGGCAAACTACGGCACGGCGGATCTTCTTGATGAAGCGCTTCCCGTGTTCGGGGACAACGGTGATATCGCCGTACCTTCCGACAGGGATGTGTGGGACAGATCGATCGCGTTTGCGAAGAGCCTCATCACCGACTATAACGGCAAGCCCGGATTCATCATCGGATTCCTCCCGGACGGACAGGGCGGATTTGCCTACCGCGGCGACCGCTGCTTCGAGCTGGCATGGTGCGGACAGAACATTCTCTTCTCCCGGATGCTCATCGAAGACTGGGCGCAGTTCGGACACCGCGAAAATCTGGACGCCGCACTGGAAATTCTCGATACCCGTGCACAGCTCTGCACTGCGGAAAACGGACTTCTCGCGGCACAGCTGAGGGATTACGAAAACCTGAACGCCGCATCGGCAGATACCTGCAACATGGGCTACGGGGCGTATGAATTCCTCCGGTGCTGGGCAAGACTGAAGGAGCTCGGCATCGACAGACCGGCATATTTTGAAGCCGGAAAGGGACTGTGCGACTTCTTCTGCGAAAACTGGTCGGATGAATACGGCTTCGGCAAGCAGTGGCGGCTCGACGGTACGCTCCTTGACGGCGGCGGAACCATCGGCGGATTTGTCATCTGCGCATTCGCGAAGCTGTATGAGCTCACAAAGGATGAAAAATACCTCGCCATGGCGGACAAATCCCTGCGGTTCTACATGGAACGCGATGTGGACAAGTTCACCTGCACGGCGGGCGCGCTTGACACCACCTGCGTCGACAAGGAAACCTCCCAGCCCTTCGTCATCAGCGGCATCCTGCTGTATCAGCTCACGGGCGAGAAATACTACCTCACCTGCGCAGAAAAAGCGGCGTACTACTTCACGTCGTGGATGTACCACTACGATCCCGTGTATGCGCCCGACTCCGACAAGGTGAAATACGGCATGTCCTTCAAGGGGCTGACCTCCGTATCCGCACAGCATCACCACCTCGACCCGTACGCGGGACTGATGGTGCCGTATCTCTGCAAGCTCGCTGAGCTGACCGGGAATGAACAGTGGAAAATCCGTGCGGAGATGATGGAAAGAGCGGTCATGCAGCTCATCGGCGACGGCGAGAGGAAGATTCACGGTGTCGTCCGTCCCGTGGGAAGCCAGAATGAGGCGTATTTCCACTGCCGCTGGGGATTTGAGGACAAGGAAAAAGGCGTCATCAACGACTGGCTGGTCGCATGGCCCTGCGCGTTCCGTCTCAGCATCATTGCGAACCGGATGCATCCGGATTTCTGAGAATGGGAGAGGTAATTTATGAAAAAAATACTCATGATCGGCACCGGCGGGACCATTGCATCCCGTCAGACCGAGGACGGACTTGCACCGGGATTGACGCCGGAGGATATTCTCTCCTGCATTCCGGCGGTGCGTGAGGTATGCGAGGTTCAGACGCTTCAGGTCTGCAATCTCGACAGCACCAACGTCACGCCGGAGCACTGGAAGCTCATGGTGCGTGCCGTTGAGGAAAACTACTACAAATACGACGGATTCGTGATCTGCCACGGGACGGATACCCTCGCGTACACGGCGGCGGCGCTGTCCTACATGATCCAGAATTCCGCCAAGCCCATTGTCGTCACCGGTGCGCAGAAGCCGATCAACATGGACGTCACCGATGCGAAATCCAATCTGCTCGACAGCTTCATCTACGCCGCAGACGACGGATCGCAGAACGTGAGCATCGTTTTCGACGGCAAGGTCATCGTCGGAACCCGCGCGAGAAAGGAAAGAGCAAAGAGCTTCAACGCCTTCTCCAGTCTGAATTATCCCTTCCCGGCGGTGATTCAGGACGGCATGATTATCCGCTACCTGCCGGAGATTCCGATTCAGGGCGACGTCCACTTCTACTACGACATGCGGGAGAGCGTCTGCACCCTCAAGCTGATCCCGGGCATGAAGCCGCACATCCTGTCGTATCTCTTTGAGCACTACGACTGCATCGTGATCGAGAGCTTCGGCGTGGGCGGCATTCCCCAGACACTCACGGACGCTTTTTACGGCGAGATGGACAAGTGGTCGGACAAGGGCAAGTTCGTCGTCATGACCACGCAGGTCGCAAATGAAGGCAGCCACATGACGGTCTACGAGGTCGGCAAGAAGATCAAGCAGGATTTCAAGCTCATCGAGGCGTATGACATGACGTTCGAGGCGACGATCACCAAGCTGATGTGGATTCTCGGGCTCGGACTCACCGATTACGACCGCATCCGGAGCAAGTTTTACACCCGGATCAACCACGATACCCTCTTCGCCAAGCGCGTGGAAGCGGAGTGGTAAAATTTTGCATGAAAAACGCCCGTGCGCGATCCTGAAATGAGTCAAATAATGCCGTTGACACCGTGCGGGTTTCAGCGTATAATAGTATGGAAGCAAAGATTGTCATAATTCAAAATATCATAATATAAAGGAAGTACAAAAATGTCGAATATTCGTCTCGAAACGGATTCCATCGGTACTCTTGAAGTTCCCGCAGATGCCTACTACGGTGTGCAGACTCTGCGAGGATATCTGAATTTCCACATCACCGGCAGACGGATGCATGATATGCAGATCAACATGCTGGCGGCGCTGAAGAAGGCAAGTGCGTACGCAAACAACCGCGCGGGCATTCTGGAACGCCCCATCTGTGACGCCATCATTCAGGCATGCGATGAAATCATGGACGGCAAGCTCCACGATCAGTTCATTGTCGACCCCATTCAGGGCGGCGCGGGTACTTCCGCAAACATGAACGCGAACGAAGTCATCGCAAACCGTGCCATCGAAATTCTGGGCGGTGAAAAGGGCGACTACTCCATTGTGCATCCCAACGACCATGTCAACATGTCCCAGTCCACGAACGACATTTATCCGTCCTCCGGCAAGCTGGCGGCACTGGCTCTGATTCCTCCGCTGCTGGAAGAACTCCACCGTCTGGACGCGGCTCTTCTTGAAAAGGCGAAGGAGTTTGACGATGTCCTCAAGGTCGGCCGTACCCAGCTTCAGGACGCCGTTCCGATCCGTCTGGGTCAGGAATTCCACGCATACGCATCCGCAGTCAAGCGCGACCTTCAGAGAATCAGCCGTGTGCGCGATCAGATTTCCGTTCTGAACATGGGCGCAACCGCAATCGGAACTGCCATCAACGTTCCCGCGGAATATCTGGAAGACATCGCAAGAGACGTATCCGACGCGGCAGGCATCGCGGTTACCAACACCACCGACCTCGTTGACGGCACACAGAACCTCGACGGCGTCGTTGCGGTTTCCGGTATGCTCAAGGCATGTGCCGTAACGCTCTCCAAGATGAGCAACGACCTCAGACTCATGTCCTCCGGTCCGAGAACGGGCTTCGGCGAAATCAATCTTCCCGCCATGCAGAACGGCAGCTCCATTATGCCCGGCAAGGTCAACCCCGTTATTCCCGAGGTTGTGTCCCAGGTTGCATACGCTGTCATCGGCAACGACGTGACCATTTCCATGTGCGCGGAAGCCGGTCAGCTTGAGCTCAACGCATTCGAGCCCGTGGCGTTCTACCGTCTCTTTGAATCCATCACCACCCTCACCCGTGCCGTCCGTACCCTCGTTGACAACTGCATCGTGGGCATCACGGCGAACAAGGAACGCTGTCAGTACCTTCTCGACCACAGCGTCTGCACCGTCACCGCACTTACGCCCCACATCGGCTACAAGCAGGCGGCTGACATCGCAAAAACCGCACTCAAGACGGACAAATCCGTCCGTGAGCTGGTTGAGGAACAGCAGCTTCTTGACAGAGAAAAGCTCGACGAAGTGCTCGACCCGTTCCATCTCACCGTTCCGGGTGCAGGCCTGAAATAAGACTACATAAAATAAAGAAAACCTCCCGATGACTGAACTGTACGGTTCGTCAATCCATCGGGAGGTTTTGTGTTTTTGGGAATTACAGATCGTAGATCATGTCGCACTTGCGGATTGCCTTGGTGGGACAAGCGTCCGCGCAGATGCTGCATTCCTGACACTTGGAATGGTCGATGCGCGCGATGTTGTTGACCACGTGGATGGCGTCATGCGGGCACTTTTTTTCGCAGAGCTTGCAGCCGATGCAGCCGTGGGAGCAGACGGAGCGCACGATCTTGCCGATATCCGTGGAGGAGCAGCAAACGTCGATCTTTTTGTTGATATCACGGAGAATAATCAGGTGGTCGGGACAGGTCTTCACGCACAGGCCGCAGCCGATGCACTTGGATTTGTCCACTCTCGCCAGACCGTCGATGACCATGATCGCATCCTGCGGACAGACAGCGGCACAGTCGCCGAAGCCGAGACAGCCGTGGGTGCAGACCTTCGCGCCGTTGTAGAAGCGGTTGGCTGCCTTGCAGGACTGGATGCCCTGAAATTCGTACTTGTAGCGGGTCGCGTTGCAGTCACCGTTGCACAGGATCACAGCAACCTGCGGCATGATGGCGAGCACTTCCTGACCGGTGAGCTGTGCGATCTTCGCCACGGTATCGGAGCCGCCGGGCTTGCAGAGATTGATGGGCGCACCGTCATTCACGATAGCCGCCGCGTAGTCGGAGCATCCGGAATAACCGCACGCACCGCAGTTGACCTGGGGCAGCTCTTCGCTGATGGCTTCGATGCGTTCGTCTCCCTTGACTTCAAAAATCTTGGAGCATACGGTCAGCAGGACACCGGCAACAAGACCGATGGCGGCGAACACCAGCATGGGGAAAATGTATGTTGTCATAGCATTTGTTCCTTTCTTTTGGGATCAACCGAACAGACCGGAGAATCCCATGAAGCTGACCGATACGATGGATGCGGCGATGAGGGTTGCGGGAATCCCCTTGAATACCTCGGGAACATCCGCGGAGTTGACACGGGAACGCACGCCGCTGAAGATGATGAGGGCAATGGTGAAGCCGAGACCTGCACCGAGCGCGTTGACAACGGACTGGATCATGTTGTAGCTGTTGTCGATGTTGAGAATGGTCACGCCGAGCACTGCGCAGTTGGTGGTAATCAGGGGAAGATACACGCCGAGCGAGTCATAGAGGGACGGGAGCTTTTTCTTCAGGATCATTTCAACAATCTGCACGAACAGGGCGATGATGAGGATGAACGCGATGGTTTTGAGGTATGTGAGTCCCATCGGCGTGAGAATCAGGGAGTAGATGAGCGTGGTGCAGACGGTTGCGCAGACCATGACGAAGGTAACAGCCATGCCCATGCCGATCGCGCTGTCCAGCTTCTTGGAAACGCCGAGGAACGGGCAGATACCCATGAACTTGGACAGAACGAAGTTGTCGACTAGCATTGCGCTGAGCAGAATTACAAGAAGTTCTTTCATTGTTCAGCTTCCTCCTTGGCGATGAGATTCTTGTTGAAGGTGGGACAGTGGGACGCATTGGGACAAGCCGCGCATCCGATTTCCTGCGGGGGCTTCTTCTGTGCGATCTTGTTCACGAGTGCGATGATGCAGCCGAGGGTGAAGAAACCGCCGGCGGGCATGATGAAGAGGGGCATGGTGACGGGGAAGTGCAGATTGATGCCCATCCACTGACCGGTACCGAGGATTTCACGGACAGAACCCATGGTGAGAAGCGCGAGGGTGAATCCGAGACCGTTGCCGAGACCGTCGAGGGCGGATTTGAGCACGTTGTTCTTGGAGGCAAATGCTTCTGCACGGCCGAGGATGATGCAGTTTACGGTGATGAGGGAGAGGAAGAGTCCGAGACTGTCATACAGTGCGGGGATGTAGCCCTTCAGGAGGAATTCGATGAGCGTTACGAAGCTGGCGATGACGACGATGAAGCAGGGGAGACGCACCGCCTTGGGGATGACGTTTTTCAGAAGGGAAATTGCGATATTGGAACAGACGAGAACGAAGGTTGTCGCAAGACCCATGCCGATGGCGTTGGATGCCATGGTGGTGACGGCGAGTGTGGGACACATACCGAGCAGGGTCACGAGTGTGGGATTTTCCCGGATCAGCCCTTTTGTGAATTCATAAAAGTTGCTTTTCGGTTCTTTTGCCATTACTGTGCACCTCCGTTCATTTCCTGATAAGCCTCGAGCGCAATCTGAACTGCCCTGTAAACGCCGTTTGAAGACCGGGTCGCGCCGGAGATGGCGTCAAGGGTGAAGGTCTGACTGCCGGCGGGCTTTTCTGCGGCTTCTGTGAGCGCGTCGATTTCTGCACGGGTACCCCAGACTGCCTTTCCGGTGACGGGGGCATCACTTTCCGCGGGAGCCAGATTCGAAATCCTGAGACCGTGGAACTGGGAGAGGAAGTCGGCGTTCTGTACCTTGGTGCCGAGACCGGGAGTTTCGCTGATGGACATGATGACAACCTTCCAGACCTTGCCGCTGGCGTCGAGTGCAACCAGACAGTGAAGACCTCCGGAGGAATAACCGTCGGTGGTAACTTCAAAAGCGGTGCAGCGTCCGTCGGAGAGAACCGATGTGACGCCGTCATAAGTGAGAACGGAGCCGTCTGCGTTTGTGAGGATTTCGAAATAATCCGCGGAGCCGGAGCCGTATGCTTCGTTGATGCCGGCGATCAGCTTGTCGGTCATGACGCCGGTGTTGTCAACATAGGTAGCTTCATATGCGGCAACCAGAAGTCCGCACGCGATCAGACAGATGAGCGTCAGCACCAGCGGCGGCTTGATTTTTTCTTTGAAAAACATATCCGGTTACTCCTCTCCGTTGGATTTGGCTGCCTTTACGGGCTTTTTGACACCGAAGGGCGTGGTGAGGGTCAGCTTGTCGATGTAGGGAGTCAGCAGGTTCATGAGGAGAATCGCGAAGGAGACGCCTTCCGGGAAGCTGCCGAAATTGCGGATGATGAAGGTCATAAGTCCGCATCCGATGCCGAAGACGATCTTGCCGGCGGTTGTGACGGGAGTGGTGGTGTAGTCGGTTGCCATGAAGAACGCACCGAGCACAAGACCGCCCGCCAGCACACCGTAAACGGTTTCCACGATGCTGCCGGTATAGATAAGCGTCAGGAGGGCGAAGGATCCGATGAATGCGGCAGGAGCTGCGGGTGAGATGATCTTTGTCACGATGAGGAAGATGCCGCCGACGAGGAGAGCCGCCGTGCAGGTTTCACCGATGCATCCGCCGATGTTTCCGAAGAAGAGTTCGCCGACGGTGAACGGAGCCATTTTCAGACCGTCGCCCGCTGCAAGCCATTGTGCGCCGAGAGGAGTCGCACCCGTGACGGTGTCAAGCTCCTGATTGTACCAGAAGGGAACAACCCAGTTTGTCATGCTGTCGGCGAAGGAGAGCATGAGGACGATACGTGCGGCGATGGCGGGATTGGCGAAATTCTGACCGAGACCGCCGAAGAGCTGTTTTGCGATGACGATTGCGATAAAGCTGCCGATGACGGCGACGTAGATGGGCGTGGTTGCGGGAAGATTCATGCCCAGCAGAAGTCCGGTGACAACGGCTGAGAGATCGTACACGGTCTGTTCCCGCTTCATGATGATTCTGGCAAGTGCCTCAAAAATCACGGAAGAAGCCACACAGACCAGGAGAACGAGCGCCGCCCGGGGACCGAAGAAGATACAGCCTGCAATTGCCGCGGGACACAGTGCGATGATTACCATCAGCATCACTCTGGCTGTTGTGATATCCGAGGTCCGGTGCGGGGACGGGGATACATATAATCCGTTCATATCAACAGTTCCTTTGCGTAATTATTTTCTGGGGATGAGTGCCTTTGCCAGCTGGTTGGTTTCGGCAAGGGGACGTTTTGCGGGACATGCGTAGGTACAGCAGCCGCAGTTCATGCAGAGCGTGACCTTGAGCCGCCTGAGCTCTTCCACGTTCTTTTCCTTGTAGGCGAGCTCAATCATCATCGGCATGAGCTTGAACGGACAGGCACGGAAACACCGTCCGCAGCGGATGCATGCAGTGGAATGGGGCAGATTGCCGCTGTTGAACGCGAGGATGGCATTGGTGGTTTTTGTCACGGGCTGATCCGGATCGTGGAGGCACATGCCCATCATCGGACCGCCGGAGAGAATCTTTTTTGCGTTGTTGGTGCCGGTGTAGGCGAGAATGTCGCTGACTTTTGTGCCGATCGGGACGAAATAGTTGCCGCGTCCGTTCTTGGCAGCGTCTCCGTCGAAGGTGATGCGGCGCCGGATGAGCGGGATGCCGTCTTTGAGATACCGTGCGATGTGTGCGGCGGTGGATACATTCATGACCATGACGCCCTGAGCCGACGGAAGCTCGCCCTCGCCGATGATGCGTCCGGTTGCGGAGTAGACGATGACCTTTTCCGCGCCCTGCGGGTATTCGGACGGCAGAGTCACGACTTCGATTGCGCTGTGAGCCGCCGTTTTCTGCTTCATGAGCGCGATTGCCTCGGGCTTGTTGTTCTCGATGCAGAGCTTGCAGGAGGCGATGTTCATGTATTTCAGTACCGTGAGGATGCCGTCAACCACATCGTCCGGCGATTCGATCAGCTCGCGGCAGTCGCTTGTGATGTACGGCTCGCACTCGGCGGCGTTGATGACAAGGGTGTCCACCGGCGTCTTTTCCGGATCGTAGTTCAGCTTGACATGCGTGGGGAATCCGGCGCCTCCGAGACCGGTCAGACCGCTTTCGCGAACCGCCGCGATGAAGGACTTCCGGTCGGTGACGGTGGGTACGGTGAGATCGGGACACATGGTCTGCTCGCCGTCGGTTTCGATCACGACCGCTTTGCATACACTGCCGCTCGGCAGAAGGTAGTCCGTTACATCCGTGACCTTGCCGGATACGGATGAATGGATGGGGGCAGACAGAGGAGCTGTGGAGTCACCGATTTTCTGTCCTGCGGTCACGGTGTCGCCCTTTTTCACAAGACAGTCGCAGGGCGCGCCCATATGCTGGGACATGAGAATCACTACGCTTTGGGGCAGCGGAAATTCCACGGTCGCGCTGTTCTGCGTGTTCTTGTCATGAGCAAGGTGAATGCCGTTGAGCCTGTTCATTCTTGATAATCCTCCCTGTTCGTTGATGATGCAGCATCGGAGTGCTGTAAAATTCGTTCAATCTGCGGAAATACCGCTTTGAGCACGATCCCTGTGCAGATGCCCGCCGCCGCTGAACCCGCGAAAAGAATGGGTGCATAGGCGAAGATGGCGTCCGTTCCGAGCAGGAGGCGCGATGTGAGAAGCTGTCCTGCCGAGTGGGAAAGGGATCCGAGCGTGCTTATTAATATAAAGGAAGCGTTTGTGCGCTGAAAGAGGACTGCCGTCACGAAAAATGCGAGAAATCCGCCGGTGAGTGAGAGCAGTCCGGCTGTGAATCCGCGGGTGAGGAAGACGAAAACTGCCTTGAGAATCACCAGCAGAGCCGCCGACGGAAGATTGACGGCAAGAATCACCGCCATGATGACGATGTTGCCCAGTCCTATGCGCATGCCTGCGGGAAGTGCGGCGGAAACGATGCTTTCCATGACGTTCAGTGCCGCGGTGCAGGCGAAGAGGAGTCCCATCACGGCACTGTACCGTGCAGGAGAAACATTGTCCGGTTTGAGTTGAATCATTTCAGTACCACGTCGAGGTCATCGGAGGTTTCCGCTCCTTCCACGGTCACGGCAGTCCTGTTCGGAACACACACGATTGCCTCGCCGGGAGACGAAATCGCGCCGGTTCTCACGCAGGTCATGTCACCGCATCCGCTTGCTGTCACGGAAACGGCACCGTTCTCTACGGTGAAAACCATGTCGCCGGTCTGCGGGAAGGTGTACGTGCCGTCCCTGTCCAGCGGGAGCCGTGCCGCAGTCTCACCGTCCGTGGCAATCACAGCATACGCACCGCCGGAGGTTTGTCCGGGATACAGGATGAGGATGCACAGCAGGACGAGGATGAAACAGAGGATCACGGCGTCGCGGACTGTCAGAATGCGTCTGTTGTTATTCATATCGGTAACCGCTGTCCCCGTCCGGGAGAAATCCGGGAAAGTCCGAGTGGAGAATGCCGTTTTCGTCCGCGGCGATGACGGAAAATTCTTCGTAAGCCAGCCATTTGTCAAGCTGAGCCGTGCCTTCGATAGTAATCAGTGTGGAAAGAAAGTCCGATAAGATGCCGCCGCCCACATTTTCTGCCGGGACAATGACGGTCACGGAGACGAGATCGGTTTCGGCAGGACGTCCCGTGCGGATATCCATGATATGCGAGAACCGCTGACCGTCCGCTTCGAAATAACGCTCATACCCGCCGCTTGTGGAAAGATATGCAGCATCGGTTTCGATGATTCCGAGGTATCCGTTCCCGTCCGGGTGTGTGATTCCCGCGCGGAATTTTGCACCGTCCGGTTTTTCGCCCCAGAGAAGCGTCGATGAGCTGAGATCGATCACGGCATAGTCCGCACCGCTGCCGGCAAGAATCCGGCTTGCTTCATCGCAGGCGTAACCCTTTGCCGCGGCGCCGAAATCGAGCTTTGTTCCGTCAGTGAAGGTGCCGTCGCCGGTGATGGTTGCCAGTGCATCCGCGATTTCGCCGTCCGATGGGATGTGATACGTTCCGTCGGAGATGCCCCAGAGGGAAGTCAGCGCACCGCAGGTCACGTCCACGCCGCCGCCGTACTGCGAACTCAGATCGAGAACCTGACGGAGACAGTCGCCGTAGACGGGATTTTTCGGCAGATCCGCCGCGTCGTGCGTGTAGCAGAGCGCAAAAGCATCGCTCAGTCCGGTGAGGGCACCCGTGATGCTGTCCGCGGTCTGTGCGGAGTCTGCGCCGGAGATGACAAAGGATGTATAGGTGTCAAAAAGAAATCCGTTTGTTTCGGTTCGTTCCGTGCCGCAGGATGTGGTGCAGAGAAGCATCAGAAACGCGGCAGAAGCGATCCGTCCGGCACTGCGGAATCGGGCCATGGAGAATCGCACCCTCCTTATCGATTACAATGTACTTATTGTACATCAATTCGTGGAAATAGTCAATACAATGTTGAAAAAATATATGTAAACTGTCGGAATAGACAAATATGGACGGCTTTGTTTGGATGTGAAGAATCCGGCATGTGAAAAGTGTGAATTTCTGCGGTATTTGTGAACTCCTGTGACTGTATCACAAAAATCCGGTGTGCACAATGTCAGGGAGAAGAAAAAAAGCCCGGTTCCCTGTGAAAAGGAGGAAACCGGAGCGCGGATGCGTCGGAAAAAGCGGTGATGAACGGGAGCGTCAAAATAATCAGTTGGCGGAGGCAATGATTCTGCAAAAAAATGCCAAAATGTAAGGAAGAGTAGGAATTAGTTGCCATCTGCATCTTGACAAGATATGG
>JAFTPW010000112.1:0-2896 GCA_017463075.1 Clostridia bacterium | reverse complement strand
CCGCTCTCATGGATTCGGGGCTTGCGTTGTAGCAGTCGTCAATAACAGTGATGCCGCCGCCTTCGTAGATCTTCTGCCGTCTGTCCGCACCCACAAAGGATTTCAGACCGCGGCGGATCTGGTCGTCCGTCATGCCGAGAATCACGCCGACCGCATATGCAGTCAGGGAGTTGTAAACGTTGTGCTTGCCGAGCGCGGGAACTTCAATGTTCGTCACAGCCTTGTTCGCGTAGATCAGGTCGTACACGATGCCGTCCACTTTCTGACGGATGTTCACCGCACGGTAGTCGCCGGCACGGTTGTAGATCGACATCAGCTTCGGCTTGTTCTCGAGCACTTCATACTGATTGAACAGAAGCGGCTCGTCCGCGTTGAGAAGAAGGATACCGTCCTCGGGAAGACCAAGGCGGATTTCCATCTTCGCACGGCAGATGTTCTCTCTCGTTCCGAGGGATGCGAGGTGGGAGGTGCCGATGTTGGTGACAATGGCGATGTCGGGCTTCGCGATCTTCGTCATGTATTCGATCTCGCCGAGGTTGCTCATGCCCATTTCCAGAACCACAACCTTGTCGTCCGGTTCAATGGAGAGAAGCGTGAGCGGCATGCCCAGTTCGTTGTTGTAGTTGCCCTGCGTCTTGTGGGTCTTGAACGCCGCGGACGCAACGGCATACACGAATTCCTTCGTTGTGGTCTTGCCGACGGAACCGGTGATCGCGATGAATTTCGCCGTCGTCAGTGTCCGGTAATGCGCCGCGAGAAGACCAATGGACTTGATGGTGTCCTCCACGATCACGGCACAGAAGGGCTTTCCGCTTTCCTTCGCCGCGTCGGGAACATACTGACAGAGGAAACAGGAGGAGCCCGCGTTCACGGAATCCGGAATGAAATCGTTGCCGTTCACGTTTGCACCGGCGATGGCGCAGAAAATCACGCCTTCCCCGGATTCTCTGGAGTCGGTTGCCAGAGCGGTCTGAGGATGGGTTCCGTCCGCGCCGTTGTATGTTTCAAGTCTGCCGCCGGTGATTTCTGCAAGCTCCGCCGGTGTGTAGGATTTCATTTTCAGTTCTACGCTCATGTGTTTCAACCTCCGTCCCTTGTCAAGTGACGTTTTCAGATATCAGTTATTTGTCATTCCGACAGCCGGATTTTTTCATCTGCCGCTTCCCTGACGATTGCTTCCTCATGGAAGGGGTGCTTGCCGTCGGATGTAATTTCATATTTTTCGTGTCCCTTCCCTGCCAGAAGAACCGTGTCTCCCGGGCCCGCGTTCATCACAGCCCAGCGGATTGCCTCACGCCGGTCGGGAATCACCTTCACGGGTGCGTTTTCGCTCACGCCTGCGAGAATGTCCGCAATGATCGCGCCGGGATTTTCGCCTCTCGGATTGTCACCGGTGATTACGGTCATGTCCGCAAGCTCCTGCGCGGTCTTTGCCATCAGAGGACGCTTTGCCTTATCCCGGTCGCCGCCGCATCCGAACAGCACGGTAAGCCGTCCGCCTGCCTCCGTTCTCAGCGCAGTCAGTGCCGCACGGAGGGAATCGGGAGTATGTGCGTAATCGATGTACACGGCGGGAAGACTGCCCTGAACGGAATTCGGAAACCGTACCCGGTTGAGTCTGCCCTCGACGCCGCCGAAATCGCTGAGGGAATCCCGGATAATCACGGGGTCCACACCGAGCTCTGCGGCAGCGGCTGCGCACATCATGGTATTGTAAACGGAGTAGATCCCCGGCATGGGAGCATCGATGCGAAGAACCGCGCCGTGGGATAAGTATATATAATGTACATGTCCGCCGGACTGACGGATCTTCGCGCCGCGTACGTCCATGGTGTTGTCGTTCACGGAACACCGCGTCACGGGCACATCCGGGTACATCGCCGGGAGTTTTTTCATCCATTCGTCGTCCGCGTTGATGACGGCATGTTTCGCGTGTGCCATCAGTGCGGCTTTCGAGCGGAAGTAGCTTTCCATTTCGTGGTGGTAGTCGAGATGCTCGGGCGAGAGATTGGTGAACAGCGCCATGTCCGGCTCAATCGGAACCAGCTTTTCCATCGCCAGAGCCTGTGAGGATGCCTCGTAAATGATCGTGTCGCATCCGGCTTCCTTCAGCTGCAATGCCGCGCCGAAGAAATACTCCGGATCGGGAGTGGTCATGGCACCGGAGATATCGCTCACGGACGAGCCGCCGTTGTCCCCGAGATCGAGGGTGTCGTCGTTCGCCATGGTGCGCACCGTGGTGACTGCTCCGACCTTATGTCCCGCCGCGCGGAGAATATGCCGCAGGATGAAGGCACAGGATGTCTTTCCGGCGGTTCCGGTCACGGCGATTTTCGTCATCCTGTCGGTGGGACGTCCGGTGAAATTGTACCAGAGCACCGACTCTGCCGCCCGGGTGGACGGTGTGAGGATCAGGTCATCGAACCCGTAGACCTCATGCTCCGCCAGAACTCCGGCAGCACCTCTGTCAAGGGCATCGCGGATGAAATTGTGTCCGTCGAACCGGGAACCGCGGATGGCGATGAAGAGATCCCCAGGTCTGACCCGCCGGGAATCGGAAGCAATGCCGGTAAACGCCAGATCCGGAATCCGGTTCACCTCGATGCCGTCAAAAAGCTGGGATGCGATCATAAATTCCTCCGTGTACTGAATTTGCATTGAACTTCCTCTTTACAAATTCCCACGTTTTCGTAACATTTTTCTTTAATCTTGCAAAAGTCCCCGCATTCGCTCTGTAAGCTGCACTTTGGGAGTTTCGCAGATGCACTTCACTCACAAGCCGAAGCGTATAGGCACATGCTCAGGCACACCCTGCGCCGTACGAACAGGAAACTCCGGCACGAGCCAGACCATCCTTCAAATCCGCATTCGCTCTGTAAGCTGCACTTTGGGAGTT
>JAFTPW010000111.1:0-11358 GCA_017463075.1 Clostridia bacterium | reverse complement strand
TGTAGGTCGATTTACCCGCCATGTTCGGACCGGTGATGAGCATGAGGCAGTTATCACCTGTGTCGAGGGTGGTGTCGTTCGGGACGAAATACGAGTCCTCGACGAACTTTTCCACGACGGGATGGCGGCCGTTCTGGATATCAATCACATCCGATGCGTCCACGGTCGGGCAGACGTAGGAATTCTGCACCGCGCAGTCCGAGAGGGAGAGGAACACGTCGAGCTTGGCAAGTGCCTGAGCGGTACGGCGGATGCGCACGGATTCATGATCCACGGCATTGCGCACCTCGACGAAGAGGTCGTATTCCAGTGCCTTGAGCTTGTCGTCCGCACCGAGGATGGTCGCCTCCATGTCCTTGAGCTCGTCCGTGATGTAGCGTTCCTTGTCGGAGAGGGTCTGCTTGCGCACGTAGGTGTCCGGAACCAGATTTGCCGCCGAGCGCGGAGCTTCAATGTAGTACCCGAACACGCGGTTGTAGCCGATTTTCAGCCCCTTGATGCCGGTTTTCTCGCGTTCTGCGGCCTCGGCGGTCTTGATCCACTCCTTGCCGTTCTGCATGATGTACCGGAGATTGTCCACATCCTCGCAGTAGCCGGGACGGATGATACCGCCTTCGCGGACGACAAACGGCGGATTTTCCTCGATCGCGGAATCAATCACGGCGCACACATCCGCAAGCTCGTCCAGCTCCTCGTACAGCTCCGCGAGCGCACCGGACTTCATGTCGGCGATGAGGGCGCGGATGGAGGGAATGACGGCTGCTGTCTGTCCGATGGCACGAAGATCCCTCGCACCGGCGGTCTGATAGGTGACTTTCGTGATGAGGCGCTCGAGGTCAAGCACAGGGGACAGCATTTCCCGCAGCTCCTCGCGCAGCATGAAGTTGTCGGTAAGCTCCGTGACTGCCTGCTGACGGCTGAGGATGGCGGAAACATTGGTCAGGGGATGCTCGATCCACTGCCGGAGAAGACGGGCACCCATGGAGGTATTCGTTTTGTCGAGCACCCAGAGCAGGGAGCCGCGCTTGTCCTTGGTGAGCATCGTCTCGCACAGCTCCAGATTGCGGCGCGTGGAGAGATCCATTTCGAGGAACTGGGACGACTCGTAGAAGGAGAGCTCGCGGAGATAGGAGATGTCCTTCATCTGGGTGTCGCGTATGTATTTCAGTGCCGCACCGACCGCGATTACGGCAGCTCTCGGGTGACCGGCGGTGGTGTCGGTGCCGAACTGTTCTTCCGTGCGGGTGATGCAGTCGTCGATGTCGAAGAAATTGGTTGCGGATTCGGTGAAGATGGCTTCGAGCTTGTTTTTGACATGATCCGCGACCTTGGGCATGGCTTTTGCGGTGGTATTCGTGATGACTTCACGGGGGGCATAGGTGGAAAGCTCGTTCACGACGGAATCTTCCGAGGTACGGTCTCTGAACGATGTTGCGGTGATGAACGCGGTGGAGATATCCGCGAAGCAGATGCCGATGGTGTCGCCGTCGTGGTAGATTGTGGAGAGGTAGTTGTTGCTCTTGTCGCTGAGAAGTTCGGTTTCAATGAGCGTGCCGGGAGTGACGATGCGGATGACCTCGCGCTTTACGAGATTTTTCGCCGATTTCGGGTCCTCGACCTGTTCGCAGATGGCGACCTTGTAGCCTTTCTCGATCAGGCGTCCGATGTAGGTTTCCGAGGAGTGATACGGCACGCCGCACATCGGGGCACGTTCATCCTCGCCGCAGTCCCGCCCGGTGAGTGTCAGCTCCAGCTCCGCTGAGACCAGCTGGGCATCCTCAAAAAACATCTCGTAGAAGTCCCCGAGACGGTAGAACAGGATGAAATCCCGGTATTGATTCTTGATCTCAAAATACTGCTGCATCATGGGAGTCATGGGGCAAACCTCGCTTTGTGTGTGGAATGATTTCAGGAGAGGGAAGAGTGAAAGGTGAAGAGAGAAAAGAGAAGAGAAAAGGTAAATTTCCTTGCGGAAATTGATTGGAAATCTCTTCTCTTTGGTTATTCTCTGCTATATTTTTTTAAGCGTTAGTGATTTCCGCAATTCGAATGGCAGGTGGAGCAGTCGTGGGAGCAGGGGCGCTGACCGGTGATGACAAACTGAAGCTCGCCGTAGATTTCCGATGTCAGGGCGTCGAATGCCTGCTTTGCGGAGAGATACGAGGTGTAAACGGGATGATTCGTGATCTGCTCGTAGAGGGCGTCGATGCGGGTCTGGATGGCGTTCTTGAAGTCGTCGGTTGCTTCACCCTTCGCGTAGGTGTCAGCGAGGAGATCCTGCTGGGTGTTGTATTCCGCGATGAGGTTGTTCAGGTCTTCGCTGTGTTCGTATTCGTCGATGGCGTTCTGGATTGCGGTGTTTCTTGCGTCAGCCTTGACGAGTTCGCCGAGAGCGGCAACAGCGGCTTTCATTTCGGGAGTGAGGATTTCTTCCATGGTTGTAGTTCCTTTCGGGTGTATGGTAAATTTTTTTAAAAAACTGGTTATCGGACAATCTCGCCGTTGAGACAGAAGGTCTCGTTGCCGGTGATTTTCACATTCACAAACTTGCCGATGAGGGATTTCTCGCCCTTGAAATGCACGGGACGAACGGGAGAGCCGCGTCCGGTCAGCATATCGGCGTCGTATTTGCTCACGTCCTCAACGAGGATGCGCAGGGTACGTCCGACGAAGCGTTCGTTGCGCTCCTTCGAGATGCCGTCCCCGAGTGCGAGCAGGCGTTCCATCCGTGCGGCGGAAACTTCGCGGGGAATCTGGTTTTCCATGACGGCGGCGGGTGTACCGGTTCTGGGCGAGTAGATGAAGGAGAAGACCATATCGTACTGCACCGCGCGCATCATCTCAAGGGTCGCTTCAAAATCGTCCTCCGTCTCGCCGGGGAAGCCGACAATGATATCGGACGTGATCGAAACATCGGGTACAGCCGCCTTCAGCTTCGCGATTTTTTCGAGATAGGCTTCTGCTGTGTATTTGCGGTTCATTTCGTGAAGAATCCGGTCGGAGCCCGACTGCACGGGGAGATGGAAGTGCTTCACGATTTTTTCTTCCGACGCCATCGCTTCAATGAGACGGTCGGAGGCGTCCTTCGGGTGGCTGTTCATGAACCGGATCAGGAAATCGCCGTCGAGTGCGCAGATTTTGTGCATCAGCTCCGCGATATCACAGCCGTCTCCGCCCTTGTAGGAGTTGACGTTCTGCCCGAGGAGCGTGATGTCCTTCGCACCGCCTGCGATGAGCTGACGCGCTTCTTCGAGGATGTCCTCGGCTTTGCGGGAGCGTTCCCGTCCGCGTACGTAGGGCACAATGCAGTAGGAACAGAAATTGTTGCAGCCGTACATGATCGAGAGCCACGCCTGATGGCGGGAGGAGCGTGTGATCGGCAGACCTTCGTTGATCTTCCACGCATCGCTGAGCACGAAACGACGCTTTCCGCCCGTGAGCGCTTCGTAAACGAGGGACGGCACGGTATGGATTGCCCCGGTGTCAAACGTGAACGCGACGTAGGGATAGCTCATTTTCAGCTTGTCCGCGCGGGACTGCTGTGTGACCATGCATCCGCCGACGCCGATGATGACGGTGGGATCCGCGTCCTTGATGTGCTTGTACTGCCCGATGATGGACAGCGCTTTTTTCTCGGCGTGCTCCCGTACCGCGCAGGTGTTCACGAGAATGAGCTTTGCCTCAGCCGGGGAAGAGACGGGTTTGTAGCCCATCATGGTGCACAGTCCGGCAAGGCGTTCGCTGTCCGCTTCGTTCTGCTGGCATCCGAAGGTCTGCACGAAGTAGCCGGGTGTTTCGCCGTTTTTGGCATGAATGGACGCAACGGCAGTCGCTTTTGCCAGCTGAGCCGCGGTCGCGTCGTCGATGATTTTCGATTCGATATAGTTGTCAGTCATAGGTTGAAAGGATGTTTCCTTGTTTATTATAATTGATTTCCGGGGATTTATTCCGCCGGATCAGGATTCCGCAGGAGGTACTTCTCGCCGTTCAGTTCAAACATATCGCGAAGGCCGTCCGTGATGACAACCTCGCCGGAGTCGGTCACAAATACCGCTTCAAACAGCACGGCGGGATCGGATTCGTACAGCGCAAGCGCGTCGTCGAGACCCATCGTGAACAGGGCATAGCTCAGAGCATTCGCGGCTGCTCCGTTTGCGGAGTAGACGGTGACGGAATCGAGCCCAGTGGATGCGGGATAGCCGGTTTTGGGATCGAGCACGCTGTGGAACTTCTGACCCTCCGCGGTGAAGACGTCCTGATAATCTCCGGCGGATGAAACGAAACCGGAGCTGATGCACAGGTACCCGAAGACGGAGTCGGTGTCACGCGGGTCGCGCAGTCCGATTTTGAAGGTTTCGCCGTCGGGCTTCTGACCGAATACGCCGCAGTTCTCGCCGATGGAGACGATGCCGTACGGGATGCCCGCTTCGTAAAGGGATTCGACCGCTTTCTGAGCCGCCATGCCGGGTGCGAGTCTGCTGAAATCGAGCTGAGCCGCGGTGTCGTTCTTGGTGATCGTCTTGCCGGAGACGGTGAACTTGTCGCGTCCGCTGTGGGAGAGTGCATCCGCAACCGCATCCGCGGAGGGAACTGTTCCGGAACCGAAATCCCAGAGGGAAGTCAGCGCGCCGTAGGTGCAGTCATACGCGCCGCCGGTGATTTCCGTGATCGACTCGGCGATGGTGAGCACCTGCATGAGGGTCTTGTCCTCGGTCATGAAGTGGTTGATCTCGCCGTTGATGGCGTAAACGTCACCCGCAGTGTAGTCAGCGGAGAGGGCATTTCCGTGAGCGGCGATTTCTCTCGCACATTCGCGGGCAGCCATGTCAGCGGAATCGGTATCGGCGAGGAGGATGGTGATTGTCTCGCCCATTCCGGTGTAGTGATATTCGGAAAACGCGGCAGAATTCCCGGCCGTACAGGCGGAACAGGACAGCACCGCGCCGGTCAACAACAAAGCAGTCAAAGCATCGCGCATAAACTTTCGCATAATACCCTCCGGCATAAGTGAACATAAATATACATATTAATTATACATCGAAAACGGGAAATAGTCAAGATAAAGAAGAAAGAATAGAGAAGAAAGAAAAAATAAGAAATGAAAAAGCACCGCTCATGCCGAACGATGCTTGGGTGGATTCGTGGAAATTCCGCAGGGAAAACAAAAAGCACCGTTATTTCAGATGATGCTTGCTGAGTCTCGTGAAAATTCCGCAGAACAAAACAAAAAGCACCGTTATTTCTAACGATGCTTGCTGCGGAAAACGGGACTTGAACCCGTACGGTGTGAACCACACGCCCCTCAAACGTGCGCGTCTGCCAGTTCCGCCACTTCCGCGGGATGTTGTCGGCTTCCTGTCGACGAGAGATATTATACCACTTCGAGCTGGGTTTGTCAATAGATTTTTGAAAGTTTTTTGGAAAAATTTTTAAGAAAAGCTTTTGGGAAAATTCCGCGGAGTAAAACAAAAAGTACCATCCGTTAAGATGATGCTTTGCTGAGTCTCGTTGAAAATTCCGCGGAGTAAAACAAAAAGCACCGTTATTGCTAACGATGCTTTGCTGAGTCTCATGAAAACTCCGCAGAAGAAAACAAAAAGCACCATCTTTTTAGATGATGCTTACTGCGGAAAACGGGACTTGAACCCGTACGGTGTGAACCACACGCCCCTCAAACGTGCGCGTCTGCCAGTTCCGCCACTTCCGCGAGGTGTTCACTTCGTGAAACCTACGAGAATTCTGACGAATTCTCTGCGAGATATTCGCTGACACGAAATCTACGAGGATTCTGACGAATTCTCTGTGAGATATTCGCTGACGAGGGTGTCGACATTTCCTGCCGACGGATGATATTATACCACCGCCGGCGGGATTTGTCAATAGCTTTTTTGCACTTTTTAAATTATTTTGCGGTCTGGAAGTGCCATACGTTGCCCTTGAGCAGGATCATGATGATGTCGAAGAGCCAGGTTACGGGTACGAAGAGCAGAACGATTGCTACGATCAGGCCGGCGGTGTCCTTTTCGTCCAGTGCGCAGCAGATACGGTAGATGCCCCAAACGATGTCCAGTGCGGGAATGGCGAGAATCACCTTGACCAGCAGGGGAAGAGCGTTGAGTGCATTGATGAGTTCCTTCATGACAGTTCTCCTTTGCAGAATTTGATGGTATCGGATCCATTATACAGCATTATCCGCCCGAAATCAATATCTTTCCGGATTTTTCGGCAAATTTAAGAATTTCGCTTGCATTTTTATTCTTCCTGCGGTATCATGATGCTGTAAATTCTATGTCACCGGAGGGATGATTATGACAAAAGAAGAAAAACTGTACGCAACCGCACCGTGCGGGCTCATGTGCTACGGCTGCTTCGGCTACAAAAAAGGCGGCATTGCCTATCACGCATCGAAGCTGCACAATCTCTACCGCGGCTGGTATTCCGGTCACGTGTACGGCTACGGCGAAAATCCGACGCCGGAACAGCGTGAAAAGCTGAAAAAGATCGAGATTCTCAACGAAATGCTCATCCAGCTCAAAACACAGCCGAACTGCGACGGATGCAGGATCAACGGCGGCGTAGGAGGCGGCTGCATTCCGGGATGCATCGTCCCGAAGTGCGTGAAGGAGCACGGCGTCGATTTTTGCGGCGAATGTCCCGAGTTCCCGTGCAGCCGCGAGATTCCGGAAAACATCCGCGGACAGTGGTTCCGTGCCGGCGAATTCATCCGGGAGAACGGCTTTGAAGCGTGGTTTGAGAAGAACAAGGACGTCGCGCACTACGAGCACATCGTGGATCCGGCGCTGGAATAACAAAAACAACTCCGTCCCATGTATCCAATGTAGTACACGGAAACGGAGTTTTCTTTTGCTTATTTCAGGGTAAGCTCGGGTTCGCCCTTCTGCTCGATGCATTCGCGGGTGATGGTCACCTTTGCCACATCCTTGCGGGAGGGCAGCTCGAACATGAGGGAGGTCATGGTTTCCTCGAGGATGGAGCGCAGGCCGCGTGCACCGGTGTTCCGCTCGATTGCCTTTTCCGCAACTGCGGTCAGGGCGTCGGAGGTGAATTCCAGCTGTACGCCGTCCATTTCGAAGAGCTTGCCGTACTGCTTCACGAGGCAGTTCTTCGGCTCGGAGAGAATCCGGACGAGAGCGCCGCAGTCGAGGTTTTCCAGTCCGACGATGACGGGAAGACGGCCGACGAGCTCGGGAATGATGCCGTACTTGACGATATCATGCGCGGAAACGTCCTTGAATACGCCGTCGCGGAGCTTTTCTTCCTTCTTCTTGATGTCTCCGCCGAAGCCGATGGAGGACTGACCCTTCCGCTGTTCGATGAGCTGATCGAGATTGTCAAACGCACCGCCGCAGATGAAGAGGATGTTGGAGGTGTCGACCTGTAAAAATTCCTGATTCGGATGCTTTCTGCCGCCCTGCGGAGGAACGTTCGCGGTCGTGCCTTCGAGAATCTTCAGAAGAGCCTGCTGAACGCCTTCACCGGATACGTCGCGGGTGATGGAGCGGTTTTCGCTGCGCCGGGAGATCTTGTCGATTTCGTCGATGTAGATGATGCCGCGCTGTGCACGTTCGATGTCGTAGTCGGCTGCCTGAACGAGACGGAGCAGGATGTTTTCCACGTCCTCGCCCACGTAGCCCGCTTCGGTGAGAGTCGTTGCGTCCGCGATGGCAAAGGGAACCTTGAGGGTCTTCGCCAGCGTCTGCGCAAGGAAGGTTTTGCCGACACCGGTGGGACCGATGAGGAGCACGTTGCTCTTCTGGATATCCACGTCGTCTGCGGGAGCTTCGGTGCCGTCGGATTTCTTGAGATTCTTCAGCTTGAGCTGCTTGTCGTGATGGATCAGACGCTTGTAGTGGTTGTAAACCGCCACGGAGAGCGCGATTTTTGCCTTGTCCTGACCGATGATGTATTCGTCAAGGGACGCTTTGATCTCAGCGGGAGTGGGCAGTTCGGTATCGGAGAAATCGCTGACGGATTCGGGTTCTTCCTCAGCGAAGTGATCGAAAATGATGTCATTGCAGGCTTCGACGCATTTGTCGCAGATGTAAAGTCCGGTGGGAGAGGGAATCAGGAATTCAACCTGACCTTCGCCCCTGCCGCAGAAGGAACAGGAACGCTCCACGCGGATTCTGCCGCCGCCGCCATTGCGGGAATTAGCCATGGTGATGGATAGCCTTTCGTGATTTCGTTGTGTTGTGGTTGTTCGTGAGCTTCGGGGAAAAGATAACAGATAATATGGAATAGATAATAAGGCTGTCAGCGTACGCTGGGTCTGCACCAATATCTATTCTTTTTTCTTTATTCACTATTCTTTATTCTTTTAGGCGAAGCCGCTTTCTGCCGCTTACGGACGGTGTGCGATGACCTTGTCGATCAGACCGTACTGCATTGCTGCGTCAGCGGTCATCCAGTTGTCGCGGTCGGTGTCGCGTGCGATTTCCTCGATGGGACGTCCGGTGTTTTCCGCGAGGATGGAATTGAGCTTGTCGCGGGTACGGAGGATGTGTTCCGCCTGAATCTTGATGTCGGATGCCTGACCCTGCGCGCCGCCGAGGGGCTGATGGATCATGATTTCACTGTTGGGAAGTGCGAGACGCTTGCCCTTTGCACCTGCGGAGAGAAGGAACGCGCCCATGGAGGCAGCCATACCCACGCAGATGGTGGAAACGTCGCACTTGATGAAGTTCATGGTGTCATAGATTGCCATGCCAGCGGTTACGGAGCCGCCGGGGCTGTTGATGTAGAGAGAGATGTCCTTGTCGGGATCTTCTGCTTCGAGGAAGAGAAGCTGAGCGACAACGAGGGACGCGGTTACGTCATTGACTTCGTCCGCGAGGAACACGATTCTGTCATTGAGAAGGCGGGAATAGATGTCGTAGGATCTTTCGCCGCGGCTGGTCTGCTGTACGACCATGGGAACGAGTGCCATAATAGTACCTCCTTGAGGGTAGTTTTCTTGGGTTTATGTGTCTGTGTATATTGTATCCGTTTTGTATGGCGGATTTGCGGGGAATTGCAGGGCGGTGACGGAAATATGTGCGCTGAAATATGCGTCTGTTCCGGATTTTTCAGCGGTCGACCGCGAGGGATCGACCCTACGGAATCCCGGGTTTTGCCGGCTGACGGACGGTTGACCTGTGTTTCCCGTATTCTTCACGGCGGTGCAGATGCGTTCAAATCCACGTAGGGTTGCCCCTTGCGGGTAACCGCCGGTAAATGACAACCGGACGATACGTCAGCATCTACTCCAGCGGCTCAAAGAACATCTCCATGGATTCGCAGTAGTAGAGGAGGAGTTCGGTGTCCCCGTCGTAGTCTTCCTGCGATACGCCCTGTGCGAGGTGGATTTCGTGCGCCAGCAAAAAGTGCGTGCATTCCGCGATTCCTGCGGAGCGTTCAAAGACGGCAAGGACCTCCGGTCCGGAAAGAAATCGCCGGCTGCGGTCAATCGATGCGTTCTTCGGCGTATCGGGGAAGCGGAAGGCGAGAAATTCATGCGGTTCATCCGCGAGCCGGGCTTCGATGATCTGCCTGTGAAACGACGTGAATGCGGTTTCGTATGGGATTTGTTCCATATCATACCGCGCGGAAAGATACGCGATCACCTCATCGGTGGTTTTTCTTCCGGGGATGACACGGGATTTCCATTTTTGGATGAGTTTTGGTGTTGGAGACATGGTTTGTCTGAAATTAAGAACCGCCACCCAAGGTGGAATCGTCTCAGGCAGCGGCAGTCATGTCTTATTGATTATTCAGCGTCAGCAGCCTTTTCGGTGATAACAGCCTTTTCGCGGACGAGTTCGATTGCCTTCTTGACCTTGAGGTCTTCAGCGATCGCGTCAGCTTCAACAGCTTCCTTCACCTTGTCAGCTTCCATACCGTAAACTTCGGCAAGACGCTTGTATTCTTCTTCGATTTCTTCCTCGGAAACAGCGATGGATTCCTTCACTGCGATCTTTTCCAGAGCAAGGCGGGTCTTAACCTGCTTTTCAGCGTCGGGTCTCATCTGACCTCTGAGGGTGTCGAGATCCATGCCGGTGTACTTGAAGTAGGTAGCGAGATCAAGGCCGTTCATGCGGAGACGGTTGTCGTAGTCGCGAACGAAGTTTTCGGTTTCGTTTTCGAACATGCATTCCGGAATGTCAGCTTCGAGCTTTTCCATGAGAGCGGTCATGATCGCTTCATCTACACGGCCGTCAGCCTGCTTCTGGTGTTCTTCTTCCTTCTTGGTCTTGATGTCTGCCTTGTATTCGTCGAGGGTATCGAATTCGGAAACGTCCTTAGCGAAGTCATCGTCGAGAACGGGGAGTTCGTTGAACTTGATTGCGTGGAGCTTGCACTTGAAGGTAGCTTCCTTGCCTGCGAGGTTTTCTGCGTGGTAGTCAGCCGGGAAGGTTACAACAACGTCGAATTCGTCGCCGATGTTCTTGCCGACAACCTGTTCTTCGAAGCCGGGGATGAACTGACCGGAACCGAGCTTGAGCTGGTGACCTTCAGCCTTGCCGCCGTCGAAGGGAGTGCCGTCTACGAAGCCTTCGAAGTCGATGGTAACGAGGTCTTCCATCTGAGCCGCACGGTCGGTGATGTCGAGCATACGGGAGTTTCTGGTCTGAACTCTCTTGAGCTCTTCTTCAACTTCTTCGTCGGTTGCGTGGGTAACGGGACGTTCGATTTCGAGACCGAAATAGTCGTTGATTTCAACTTCGGGCTTGGTGAAGAAGGTAGCGGAGAGAACAACGCCGGTGTCGTCGATGGATTCGATGTCGAATTCGGGACGGCTTACGATGGTTTCTTCCACTTCCTTGATGACTTCGGGATATACGGTGGGAAGGATTTCGTTGATTGCATCTTCGTAGAATACGCCCTTGCCGTACATCTTTTCAACAAGAGCACGGGGAGCCTTGCCCTTACGGAAGCCGGGAACGGTGATGTTCTTTGCGGTCTTCTTGTAAACCTTGTTGATAGCGGCTTCAAAAGTGTCGTGATCTACGTCAAAGGTGATTTTCTGCTGATTTGCAGCGATGGTTTCCTTGGACTTGAGTGCCATGGTTCTGTATCTCCTTAGTTTCAATATCTTATATTATATACAATTCTTGCATAGCTTTTTATATTTTACAGTTTTTGCGCTGTAAAGTCAATGACATATCAGAAAAAGTATTTAAAAAATATGTGAACGGATTAGCGAATATGCCTAAAGCGCTGGGAATTTGATGTAAAAAAGCTCCGCTTTTCGAATGATTTTATGCCCTACGCAGGCGGCGCGGTTGGAGGTTACTCTGTTTCTGTCGACGGAACGTCCGCAAAACCGTAGGGTTGGGGCTTGCCCCCGACCGCCGGTTC
>JAFTPW010000110.1:0-2996 GCA_017463075.1 Clostridia bacterium | reverse complement strand
GAAAACAACGCAAAACAGCGTCCCATCATGATCCACCGGACGTGCTTCGGCTCGATTGAGCGGTTTCTGGGCATTCTCACGGAGCATTACGCCGGAAAATTCCCGATCTGGCTTGCTCCGGTGCAGGTAAAGGTTCTGCCGGTGTCGGACAAATGCATGGACTACGCGGAAGAAGTATGCAGTGCGCTGGAAGAATGCGGAATCCGGTACGAGCTTGACACGCGGAGCGAAAAAATCGGCTACATGATCCGGGAAGCGCAGTTTGTCGAGCGGGTGCCGTGCATGCTCATCCTCGGCGAACGGGAAGAGGCAGAGCGCGTGGTATCTGTACGGTTCCGTGACACGGGCGCGACGGAGACGATGACGCTTGACGGATTCACGGCAATGATCCGGGACAGCAAATGAATATCGGCGGAGGACTCAGTCACACGGCGGGTCTTCCGCTTTTTTTCGGATTCCGTTGCAATTTCGGAAATCTTGTGCTATACTGAAACCAAAATAAATCCAAAACCGCGGAGGTTCATCATGAAATCCATCTGGGCAAAGGGACTGTACACCCCGAAAAACATCACACTGACCTTTCAGCATCGGCTGACACCGGATGAAAACACGGTTCTCACGCTTGCGGCATCCAATCTCTACCGGCTGTTCGTCGGCGGAAAGCTCGTCGGATATGGCCCGGCGCGTGCGGCTCACGGATATTCCCGCGTTGACTGCTACTCTCTCGCGGATCGTGCCGGACTTGATACCGTGATTTCCGTCGAGGTGCATTCCGCGAACATCAACACGTTCTACACCGTCGAGGAGCGTCCGTTCTTCGCCTGCGAAATCAGATCCGGGGACAGAATTCTCGCGGACACCTGCGACTTTGCGGCGTATCACATGACGGAGAAGGTTCAGCGCGTGCGCCGGTTCAGCTATCAACGTGCGTTTACGGAAAGCTACCGTCTCGACAGCGATCCCGCGGTATTCCACGCAGGAGAGCTCGCACGGACGCCGGTCGAAACGGAAGAGGTGCCCATGAACGCTCTGCTCCCGAGACTGGTCGGCTATCCGACGCTGGCGTGCGAATACGGGAACGTGATCGAAACCGGTTCGCTCGGCAGAAATCCCGACGCTGTCCCGTGGCATGACCGCGCATATTATAATATTGATGAAAAAAATCTCAAGGGCTTCCGTCCCGATGAGCTGGAAGAGGACGCAGGTGCCGAAGCAAGTCAGCTCACCTTTGAACGCGGAGACGCAGGCGCTGCCGATTTCTACCGCATCTACGATTTCGGACGCACCCTGACGGGATTTTTCACTCTGACCGTGACCGCTCATACCGACTGCGCGGTGTACATCCTCTTCGATGAAGTGAAAAACGACCGCGGCACGTACACTGAAGTCAATCCCTACCGGAACGACTGCTGCAATGTCATCAAGTATGCGCTGAAACCCGGAACCTACCGCCTGCTCAGCTTTGAGGCAAACGCGGCAAAATACGCAGTCTGTGCGGTATGCGGCGCGGCGGAAATCGACGGCTTCGGTATGGTGAAGTACGAGAACCCCGATCTTGCGGACTTTGTTTACGACTGCGGGGATGACGAGCTGAACCGCATCGTGAAAGCCGCCGCCGATACCTTTGCACAGAACGCTGTGGATGTCCTGACCGACTGTCCTTCCCGCGAGAGAGCCGGATGGCTTTGCGACAGCTATTTCTCCTCCCGCTCCGAACGCTTCTTCACCGGGGACAACCGCGTGGAAAAGAGCTTCCTCGAAAACTACGCGATGGCGCCGCAGTCTCCGGGACTTCCCGAGGGCATGATCCCGATGTGCTATCCCGCGGATCACTTCAACGGCGAGTACATCCCGAACTGGTCGATGTGGTACATTCTTGAACTCCGGGATTACCTCAGACGCACAGGGGATGTGGAGCTGATCGAAAAATCCCGCGCGAAGGTGATGGGACTGGTGAAATTCTTCGAGCGGTTCTATAACGCCGACGGACTGCTTGAAAATCTCGAAAACTGGGTCTTCATCGAATGGAGCCGCTGCAACGACCGGGATTTCATCTGCGGCGTGAATTATCCGTCCAATATGCTCTGGTCGGCAGCTCTTGACGCGGCGGCTGAGCTGTACGGGGACAAATCCCTCGCTGACAGAGCGGCGGAAATGCGTGAGACGATCCGGATGCAGTCGTACAACGGCGAGTTCTTCACGGACAACGCGGTACGGAACGAAGCCGGAGACCTTGTGAGAACCGATCACACCTCCGAAACCTGCCAGTACTACGCGTTCTACTTCGGAATTGCTTCTGCGGAGACCCATCCCGCGCTTCTTGAGACGATGATGAAGGACTTCGGGCCCCACCGCAATCCGGCAGAGGTGTATCCGAACGTGCCGCAGTCCAATGCGTTCATCGGCAACTACCTCCGGCTTGAGCTGATGCTGCGGCTGGGCATGTACGACGAAGTGCTCGCAGACTGCCGCGGATTCTTCTCCGGCATGGCGGCTCTGACGGGAACCCTGTGGGAACATGCGCGTGTCACCTGCTCGCTGAACCACGGTTTTGCATCCCTTGCGGCGTATTACATCGACTGCGCGCTGAAGGGAAGGGCATAAATCCGCCGGACGTGGGCATACTATCGAAAAAACAAAGGAATCAATATCCATGACAACGAAAAAATACGACGGAATCCTCCTCTGCACCGACTACGACGGAACGCTGTTCTACAACGGCGTCAACCCGCGGAATCTGGAGGCGATCCGGGAATTTACCGCAGGCGGCGGACGGTTCACGCTGGCAACGGGACGTGCGAACTACGAAGTGCGCGAAAACGATCTGCCCGTGAAGCCGAACGCACCCATGCTGTGCATGATCGGCTCGCGGATCTGGGATTTCACGGAACAGAAAAGCCTCGGCGACTTCACAATGGACGGCTCGGTTGGCGATGTGATCCGGAAAATCTGCGTGCATCTGCGGGAAAAATCCGATGTAAAGCTCGACGACGCGT
>JAFTPW010000109.1:0-3580 GCA_017463075.1 Clostridia bacterium | reverse complement strand
TCCCATCGCACTCATTTCCGTGGTGCTGGTGTCGCAGTTCTTAATTCTTTTCTTCTCATAAGTTAATACCACGCAAAGGGCGGCTGATTTTTCGTATCGGCTGCCCTTTATTTTATGAAGGCACGGACGGATTGCAGGAGGTCTTCTCAGGCATTCCGGATCAAAAAAACAGCGGCAAGCATTGAAACTTTACCGCTGTCATATTGACTTTGAAGATTATGCCAGTGCTGCTCCCAGCTGTTCACACGCTTTCACGGCGTCCGCATCCGGTGCTTCGTTGCAGATCACGAAATCGCACGCCATCACGGCACCTGCACCGATGCAGCGTTCTTCCCATGTACGCATCCACTCGCCGTCGCCCCAGCCGTAGGAACCGAACAGGGCGATCTTTTTGCCGGAGAGCTTTGCCTCGCATGCATCGAACATCGGAGCGAATTCTTCTTCCTCCAGCTCTTCCGCACCCATGGACGGGCAGCCGAATGCGATGGCGTCGAAGGAACCCATCATGTCCGCATCAAATTCAGCGGCAGTCAGAAGAACCGCTTCCGCACCGGCACCCTTTGCTCCGTCGATAACGGCGTTTGCCATTGCCTCCGTGTTTCCTGTGCCGCTCCAATATACTACTGCGATTTTGCTCATGGTATATACCAACCTTTCATATTCAATCAAAAAATTATATATCAGACAGATTACTGCCGGATACCCGTATATATGCCGATCACTGGTCCTCAGCCGACGTGTTCTTCCAGAATCCCTTTCAGCGCTGCCATGGAGCTGCTGTGAGAGCGGGCGATCCGTGTGCGGCTGTCAAGATCTCCGAGTACACAATGGACCATTTTATGCGATATGGTGTTGGTGAACAGAACCAGAAGATCCGGACATCCGATGTTGCGCAGTCCGTTTGACATCTTCGGGTACACCTTTGCCTTGCATTTGTATTTTCCGCACAGGTCCACATACTGTCTGGTCATACATTCATTTCCGCCTAAGATCACGATGCTCATATTTTCATCTCCTTGTTATTTTGGTTAGCGATTGCTAACTCATGCATATTCCAATGACGCCGTCCGGGGCGTTTCTGTGAAGATATTATACCAAAGAAAACGGAGCTGCATCCACTCCAAAAAGAGAGAATGCGGCTCCATTCAGACAATCATTCCATTATTTCCGCGAGTTTCTGTATTCGCCCGGAGAAAGTCCCATGACATCTCTGAAGGCCCCCGAAAACTTGCTGGCATTGTCATAGCCGAACTGTCCTGCGATATCCATGATTGTCAGATCGCTGTGCAGAAGTATTTCCGCCGCCATCTGCATTTTCTTGGTCCGGATGAAATTGTACACGGAGACGCCATATACCGTTTTGAAGCTGTTCTTGATCGTAGTTCCCGAAATGTGGAAGACGGAGGAGAGCTGCTCCAGTGTGATTCTGTCGGATATGTGTTCTGTCAGGTACTGATGTACATTCTTGGCGAGAATAACGTGCGGACGCGGACAGCTTTTCAGCGGTGTTTCATCCGTATCGATGGACAGTGCGGTCAGAAACAGCATCAGTTCCAGCACCTTGACCTTGAAATATCCCTGCTTCAGTTCTTCGGGAACCTGATACAGCTCCGAAAAGATATGCTCGATTCCAGCTCCCGAACGGGCAACGAAGAACGGTCTGGCGGAACAGAATTTGTCGGCAAGTTCGTGGGGCGATACCGTCACATCCGCAAGAAAACAGGATAGGCAGCGGGGCGTTTCCGAGAGGTCGACGATGACGCTGATCCCGTGATAATGATGAAGAGGGAAGAGGGTGGAATAGTCCGTGCCGTGACGGTGCAGAATGGCAATATCGCCCGGCATCAGATAACAGCAGTTGTCATCCGCTTCATATTCCAGCCGCCCTTCCCGGCAGTGGCTGATCTCCAAAATCACATCCGTGGTTTTCTGACGAATCAGGCAGTTCGGGGAGTGAATATCGCGATAGACGATCTGGATGCCGGGAAATACCGTGTACGCAGTGATGCGGGATTCTTCCGGCGCATCGGTGAGGCGGTATATTTTACAGGCCGGGCTACGGGACACCACTTCGATGTTATCGCCGTACATGCTTTTTTCGAGAGCGGTCGGGGTTAAGCAGGATTCTGAATGTTCCATCACTCTCTGCATCCGGTTACGGTATATCCTGCTTTTGCAATTCGTTCTTTGATGCGTTCGTCGTCGATCGGTTCGGCATAGGATACGGTAAGCTCGCCTTTCTTCAGGTCTGCTTTGCCGGCGATTCCTGCCATATCATTGACCACTTCTTCCACACGGTTTTTGCAGTGGTCACAGTGCATGCCTTCCACGGTGAAGGTTTTTGTGTACAGGATATTTTTCAGTTTTTTCTTCCGGGGTTTGTAGTCACTGCCTCCGCAGCATCCGCCCTGTCCCTTGAAATGCTTGATTGTGGAGCGGATTCCGACTGCGGCGATTACGAGGATAACGGCAATGATAATGATATCGGTCATGATGTTTCTCCTAAATTGCGGCAGATAATTCAATCTCCTGCGCGAGAATGGTGAGATTTTCTTCGGACAGCTTTCCAAGCAGAGCGCAGATTGCAGTCTCGGCGGTCTGATCGATTTTTCTGTCTGAAAAGAGCACATCTCTTATTTTGTTATAGTATAATTCATATACGGATGCCACCCGCATTCCGTAACTGGTCAGATATACAGGACCCTGCGGTTCTTTGAAAATATAATTTCGTTCCAGGAACACATCCATCATGTTATGGACGGTAGGTTTTGTTACGCCGAGTTCCTTTGCAATCTCGGAACTGTACAGACCTTTTTCGGTGTATAAACGTTTGATTGCCAGAAGATATCGGACATGGGCAGCGGTTAAACATGGGGTGTTAGTCATTGCTAACCTCCGTTTTTAAGAATGAGGGGATGCGCTTTCCGGAGCTACATCCCCTCATAATGGTTTACTTTTTTTCTTTTTCTCCGCCGCAGCTGCACCCGCCGGACTTGCTCTTTGCACAGGCTTTGGCGTGCGGACAGCCCACACAGGTGACACCGCGCTTCTTCTCACGGACGAGATAGAACGCGATGGCAGCGGCGATACCAAATAATATTACAATAAGTATAAAATCAATCATGAATTATTTGCTGAGTGCGTATTCCGCCTTCAGCTTCTTGTTGGTATTGTTGATCATTGCAACAACGACTGCGACCATAACGGCAACTGCAGCAAGACCTGCGATCGCTGCACCGATATTCAGTGCGCCGCCGGTAACGATGGTACCAATGGTGTAAACCAGATAACCTACGGTATAGCCAACGCCGAGCTGGAGACCGATACCTGCCCAGAGCCACTTGCCGGACTTCATTTCAGCGTTCATTGCGCCGATTGCTGCGAAGCACGGAGGAGTGTAGAGGTTGAACATCAGGTATGCGAGAGCTGCAACCTTAGTGATCGCCATGATGCCTGCAACTTCAGCACCTGCGCCTTCCATGAGGGCGAGTTCTTCGGTATCGATGAGGTTTTCAAGACCGACGAAGCAAATTGCGAGGGTACCAACAACATTTTCCTTTGCAATGAAGCCGGTAATAGC
>JAFTPW010000108.1:0-2502 GCA_017463075.1 Clostridia bacterium | reverse complement strand
TTCGGGCTTGCGACGCGGTTGGTTGTAGCGTCCACATTGACAACGACATGCACGTCACAGGTCGTCGTGGGTGCGGATTCACGGGTGAAGTAACCGACCTCGGTACGCCATCCGCGGGCATCCAGTGCGCACGCATCGGACGGGAGCAGACCGGAGTCGCGGCAGTAGACCACTTCGATCACACCCGGTGCGGTTTCAAATGACCTGATCGGTTCACCGCCGTTTGCAGCCGCGTCGATGATGGGCTGGTGCAGCATGGTCATGACCTTGTCCCATACAATGAGGGACGGGTTTTCGCCGAATGCGCTGAGCGACTGCGGGATATCGTAGCCGGTCCAGACGCCGCCGACGTAATAGGGCGTGTATCCGACGAAGTAACGGTCGAAGTCCGCGCTGGTCGTACCGGTCTTGCCGGCAACATCAACGGTATGGCGGAGAGTGCATCCGGTACCGGTACCCTGCGTCATAACCTTTTCCAGCATGATGTTCATGATGGACGCGGTTTCTTCGCTGATGACGAGGTTTGCTTCTTCCTCGTTTTCAAGGATCACGTTTCCTGCGGAGTCGGTGACTCTGAGGTAGAGGTTGGGCTCATTATAGATGCCGCTGTTCGGGAAAATGGTGTATGCGGACGTCATTTCCAGCAGGGTGACACCGTAGTTCGGCTGACCGAGCGAGAGAGCTGCGAGACCCTTGTCCGTGATGACCTGTCCGTTGGAAAGTGTTGCGGATTCGATGAGGGATTCAAAGCCGAGTTCGTTCTTCATGAAGTCGAAGGACTTGTCGATGCTCAGCTTTTGCAGAACCTTCATCGCGATGGTGTTGACGGAGCGTTCGATGGCGTCCTGAATGGTGGTCAGACCCATGTAGACGTTCGGGTAGTTGCTCGGATACGGGTCGTAGGAGTACACCGCTTCGGTCCATTCGCTTGCGGGAACGGCTTCGTAGGTATTGAAGTACACGGGCGTGTCGTCCACAACGGAACCGTAGGTAATCAGCCCAGCGTCAAGTGCCGGTGCGTAAACCGAGAGCGGCTTGATGGACGATCCCGGCGGGCGTACGGATTTGGTAGCACGGTCCAGCCCTCGGTTGAGGGTTTTCTGGTCACGTCCGCCGACTACGCCGAGCACGTCGTTGGTATAGGGGTCACACACAACCATCGCGGACTGGGGCTGAAGTCCCACACCGGTCGACGGGAAGTACTGGCTGGAGTTTTCGTACACTTCCTCAAGGGTATCCTGCACATAGGGATCCATGGGAGTGATGATTTGCAGACCGTTGTAAAGCATGCGGCTCGCGGCAGTGGAACTGATGTTGTATTTCGCCATCAGATCCTTCTGAACATCCGTGATGACGGCTTCGGTATAATAGCTGAAGAGAACCATGCCCTCATCCAGCGTTTCGATTTCATCCGAATCGTTGGTTGCCAGAACCAGCTCCTCGTCGAAGGCGTTGTACATCTCGGTTTCCGTGATGTAGCCTTCCTTCCACATCTGGGTGAGAACGATTTCACGGCGCGTTTCATTGCCCTGACGCTCAATCACAGTTCCGTCGGAGAGCGTGACTGTGTAGTCTTCTTCGTGGCTCTTGGGGTTGAACTGCGACGGGTTCTTCACGATTGCCGCAAAGGATGCGCATTCGACGAGGGTCAGTTCCGACACATCCTTGCCGAAATAATACTGTGCGGCAGCCTGTACGCCGTAGCATCGGTTGCCGAAGAATACGATATTGAGATAGGATTCGATGATTTCTTCCTTGCTCTTGACCTTTTCGAGATTGAGTGCGCGGAAGATCTCCTGAACATTACGCTGAATGGTGACGTCGTACTCGCCGGTGACGTTCTTGATTAACTGCTGGGTGATGGTGGAACCGCCGCCCGCACCGCCGAAGACAAACTTGAACACGGACTGAGCCGTCGTCCACCAGTCAACGCCGTTGTGTTCCATAAAGCGGCGGTCTTCGATGGCGATGAATGCGTTGATGAGATCCTCGGGCATATCCGCAATGGACACGGCAACCGAGTCTTCACCGCCGATCAGACGCTGATCTTCCTGTTCGACCAGTGTGCCTTCCCGGTTCTGCCGTGCCTCCGCGTCCTCGTATTCCTCGTAGTAAATACGCGTCGTGGAGTCCCGGTTGACCGTACTGATCAGGTTCGGGTCGATTTCGAGATCGAGATAGGTATTGATATAGATGGCGAATACCGTCGCGACGATGATGCCGGTGATGAGTCCGATGAGCAGGACGGTCAGCAGGATATTGAAGAAGTAGGAAAGAATCCTCAAAAGCACTGCGCCGATGATTCCCAGCACACGGAGCACCTCAGCACCCCAGTTCACGCGTGCGCCGTCATTTTCCCTCATAATTGAAAGTACCTTTCGCTAAACGATTTGAATCTATTATACGCTGTATTTTTGAATCCAGTGTTAACACTTGACTGTTTTTCCGTGTTATTCCTCTGAAAATTTCACCGCAGAGCCACATTCTCGCCGCCCAGCAGTT
>JAFTPW010000107.1:0-5067 GCA_017463075.1 Clostridia bacterium | reverse complement strand
GTGTGACAAATTCCCCGTTGCCGATGGAAAGATTGAGATCATCCAGAACTTTATCCCCGTCGAATGTCACGGTAATGTTTTTCAATTCAATGATATTTTTTTTGTTATCCATTTTTTGCATCCCCCTTTGCGGCAAAAGACAACGTATAGCCGTATTACAGCTCTGCGCGAACCCACACACCGACTAATCACAGCCCCCGCAAATAGTTTGTTACAAAACTGAGTCCGCGGACGTCCGATTGCAGCCATGATTTCTCAGATTCATATGCGTTGATATGCATCCCGGTTCTATTAAAACTGTCGGGTGTGAACATCAAAATATTCAGTTTCGTATCCGATGAATACTGCCGTGCTTTATGCTTTACGCCGCGGCTGCTGACCAGTCCGGGCGTATATTTTAGGGCACGGCGGCTGATGTTTTTGGAATTCCGGAATCCTTTGCGAAGCCGGAAACGTCAGCACAGATGCAAAAATCGTGCAATACTAATTATACTATGTTTTTATGGGGTTGTAAAGGGTTTTTTTGCATTTTATGCAATATTGGGCGGGAGAATTTAAAAATTCACAGTGTTTTCCGCGGAACAGCGGGGTCCGGTGGCTTTGCGTGCGTTTTCTGTCAGCGGCGCCTGCGGATCGGCCGATTTTTCTTGACGCGGCAGAGCGGATGTAGTATAATATATAAAAATTTCGATGAGGATTTTTAAAAATCCCGCCTCACCGGAGGTACAGTATGTTTCACAATATCGGCATCCTCGCGCACGTTGACTCTGGGAAAACCACGCTCACGGAGCAGATTCTCTACCGTGCGGGCGTTATCCGTTCGGCGGGAAGCGTGGATTCGGGCACAACCGCCACGGACAACCTCTCCATTGAACGGCAGCGGGGCATCTCCGTGCGCACATCCACGGCATCCGCACAGTGGGGCGGCGTCACGCTCAACATCATCGACACCCCCGGGCACGTGGACTTCGCGGGTGAGGTCGAGCGTTCTCTCTGCGCCCTTGACTACGCAGTCGTGGTTGTCTCCGCGGTCGAAGGCGTGCGTGCGCATACGGAAAACATCCTCAGGGCACTCGACGACGCGAACCTGCCGTGCCTCGTTTTTGTGAACAAAATTGACCGTGCGGGTGCGGATACCGACCGTGTTCTCTCGGAGCTTGCGGCGGTCTCTTCCCGGACACCAGTGATGCTCTCGTCCGTTGCCGGATGCGAAACCGATTCTCCCGCAGTCACAACCCTCGCCGGGGACGACTTCTCACGCGCCGTCACAGAAGCTCTCTGCGATGTCAGCGATGAAGCAGCAGACGCCTTCCTGATGGATGAGATTCTCACCCACGACCGCGCATCGGCTTTGCTTGAGAGTGAGATTTCTGCATGCCGGGTCATTCCGGTGCTCGCGGGATCGGCAAAGCTCGGCGTCGGCGTCACGGAGGTCATGGATTTCATCACCGCGCATATGCCATCAGCGGAAAGACGCTCCACGGATAAGCTCTGCGGCGTCATCTTCAAGATCGAGCACGACAAAGTCATGGGCAAGGTCTCCCACGTGCGGCTCTTCGGCGGGAAAATCGTGAACCGGGACGAAGTGGAGCTGATTCCTCCGGCGGATACGTCGCGCACCAATCCGGACGGCGAAGAGGACGACGCGGTCGAGCTGGAACCCAAGCCCAATCCGAGAGAAAAGGTCGCGCAGATCCGCAGATTCACGGGCGGAAAATACACCGATGCCGGGGAAATCGGCGCGGGTGACATTGCGGCTCTCTGCGGTCTTCCGTCTGCGAAAACGGGGCATTTCGTCGGCTCCCTCGCGCTCGGAAACGCGTACAAGCTCGCTCAGCCGTTCCTGCGCGTACAGGTTACACCGGCGGACAACGATCCCGAGAAGATCCCGAAGCTCGCCGAAGCCTTATCCCAGCTCTCCGATGAGGAGCCGTACCTCGACACCAAATGGGAAAACGGTCAGCGCGAGATCATCATCAATACCACCGGCAAAATCCAGCTCGAGGTCGTCGACAGCCTGCTGCGGGAGCGGTACAACATGATCGCATCCTTCTCGCCGCCGACCGTGATCTACAAGGAAACCCCTGCGAAAGCCGGATTTGCCTATGCCGACTACACGATGCCGAAACCCTGCTGGGCGGTCGTGCAGTTCAAATTCGAGCCGATGCCGCGCGGGTACGGGGTCTCCTACCACGGCAAGCTCCCGTCCAACCAGTGCTTCTACCGCTATCAGACCCACATCCGCACATCGTTCTATAACTGTCTCGAACAGGGGCTGTACGGCTGGGAGGTCACGGACTTCAAATGCACCCTCGTCGGCGGTCAGCATCACACCATCCACACCCACCCGCTCGATTTCTTCGTCTGCACCCCGATGGCGTTCATGAACGGTCTGCAATCACTCGGCTCAACGATTCTCGAACCCCTTCTGAACATGCGCATCTGTGCTCCCACGCACCTCTCCGGCAAAATCATCAACGAAATCACCCGCATGGGCGGCGAATACGATTCTCCCGTCATCATGGGCGACACCACAACCATCGAAGCCATCGTCCCGGCGGCAGAATCCATGGAATTCCCCGTGAAGCTCGCGTCCATGTCCTCCGGCAAAGCGGTCGTGAATACCTCCTTCCACGGTTACCGCGAATGCAGGGACGGCAGGGAACACATCAGCCCGAGACGCGGTGTGAATCCCCTTGACCGGTCGAAATGGATCCTGTGGGCAAGAGGCGCATACCAGCTCTCCATCGGAGATATGTGAGGGTGTTCGTTCTGCGCGGACGGACGGGACGGCACGCCGGGATGAAAATAAATCGGAAACGGCGGTGCTTTTCCTGCCTGAAATAATGCGAAAACCCTTGCATTCAGCCCCATGTCTGTGCTATAATAATACATTATAATAAAAACACCGCAGATCAATCCTGCGATACAAAAAGGATAACACTATTATGGAACTTACCAGCATTCGTCAGCTCTATCGTGAGCGCGATACCGTTGACCACGAACACGTCACCGTCGGCGGCTGGGTGCGCAGTATCCGTGCATCCAAGACCTTCGGCTTCATTATGCTCGCGGACGGTACCTTCTTTGAACCCATCCAGATCGTTTACGACGACAAGCTCGCCAACTTTGCGGAAATCTCCAAGTACAATGTCGGCTCCGCGCTTGTTGTGGAAGGCCGCATCATCGAGACGCCCGACGCAAAGCAGCCCTTTGAAATCCATGCGGACAGCGTAACCCTCGAAGGTGCATCCACGCCCGACTATCCCCTTCAGAAGAAGCGTCACACCATCGAATACCTCCGCACCATCTCCCACCTCAGACCCAGAACCAACCTCTTCCAGGCAGTGTTCCGCGTCCGTTCCCTTGCGGCATACGCGATCCACAAATTCTTCCAGGAGAGAAACTTCGTTTACGTCAACACGCCTCTCATCACCGGCTCCGACTGTGAAGGTGCGGGCGAGATGTTCCGCGTAACCACTCTGGATCTGGACAACCTTCCCAGAACCGAGGACGGTGCCGTGGACTTTACCGAGGACTTCTTCGGCAAGAGCGCAAACCTCACCGTATCCGGTCAGCTCAACGGCGAAACCTACGCGATGGCGTTTAAGAATATCTACACCTTCGGCCCGACCTTCCGTGCGGAAAACTCCAACACCCAGCGTCACGCGGCTGAATTCTGGATGATCGAGCCGGAAATCGCGTTCGCTGACCTCGCTGACGACATGAAGCTCGCCGAGGACATGCTCAAGTTCATCATCTCCTACGTGATGGAAAACGCACCCGAGGAAATGGCGTTCTTCAACCAGTTCGTTGACAAGGGTCTGATTGAAAGACTCACCCACGTTCTGAACAGCGATTTCGGACATGTCACCTACACCGAAGCGGTTGAAATCCTCGAAAAGAACAACGCAAACTTCGACTACAAGGTATCGTGGGGCTGTGACCTTCAGACCGAGCACGAACGCTACCTGACCGAGGAAGTGTTCAAGCGTCCCGTATTCGTCACCGACTATCCCAAGGAAATCAAGGCGTTCTACATGAAGCTGAACGAAGACGGCAGGACCGTTGCGGCAATGGACTGCCTCGTTCCCGGCATCGGTGAAATCATCGGCGGTTCCCAGAGAGAGGACTCCCTCGAGCTTCTGGAAAAGCGCATGGACGAGCTGGGTCTGGAAAAGGAAGCCTACGACTTCTATCTCGACCTCCGCAAGTACGGCTCCGCGCGTCACGCAGGCTTCGGTCTCGGCTTTGAAAGATGCGTCATGTATCTCACGGGTGTGTCCAACATCCGCGACGTCATCCCGTTCCCGCGCACTGTGGGCAACTGTGAGCTGTAATGCTGAATGTTCTGCAATATGCGGCTCTGATCTCGGCGTTCTTTCTTCCGTTTGCCGTCGGCTTCGTGGTGCAGTCGGTGAAATCCGGTGACCGCCGCAAGCTGGGGATTGCCGTTGCGGTTGTGGCTGCGGCTGTATGCATCATCGGCGTGACCGTGTGGCTCGCGTTCGGAATCAGCGGCGTGAGTGAATAGAGAAGAGAGAAAAGAGAAGAGAAAAGGTAAATTTCCTTCGGAAATTGTATTGATGAAAACGTGCGGTCGGGGCATTGTCCTGCCGTGCGTTTTTTGATTTGACTGGCACTTGACGAAGCCGCAGAAATGTGGTATTATTAAATCGGTCAAGAACCACCATTAACAAATCATTTTCTTTTCTAACCGAAGCAGAGAGATGCCGTGCCGGAGTCGCTAACCGGTGCCTCGTGTGCGTCTTTCCTTCACAAAAAGAACAAACAGCCTCATGAATTTCACGGGGCTGTTTTTCTTTGCATTGCGGTTGATTTTGTAGAATTTTCCCTGAGGGAGATCTCCGCTCATTTGTACTGCGGCGGGAGTCCGGGCGGGTCTTCGTCTCCGTCTTCGCGGGCTTTCGGACCCCATGTGAGGTAGCCGTCGACGGTGCAGTACGCGGAGCAGACGAAGAACACAATCGCCGGGATGAGCCAGAACTCACTGCCGGTGATGAGAATCAGAATCAGGGATGCGAGCGTGATGACGGCAAGCCAGAT
>JAFTPW010000106.1:0-7994 GCA_017463075.1 Clostridia bacterium | reverse complement strand
TGACCGCCTGTCCATGGAGCCCGTGGTATCTCCCGACGGCACCAAGTACGCGCTGACCGAGGAAGACCTGCCCGTCATTCTCGAGCAGTACGAAATCCTCGCGAAGGACATAATCCGCCGCAAGCAGGAGGGCAAGCCGATCACGTTCTACCACTACATGCTTGACCTCTCCCACGGCCCCTGCATTTACAAGAGAATCGCGGGATGCGGCTCCGGTACGGAATACTTCGCGGTCACTCCGACGGGCGATTTGTACCCGTGCCACCAGTTCGTGGGCGACGAAAAGTATAAGATGGGCGATGTATGGCAGGGCGTGACCAATACTGCGCTCCGCGACGACTTCAAGCTGTGCAACGTCTACGCGAGACGGGAATGCGACGACTGCTGGGCAAAGCTGTACTGCTCCGGAGGCTGTGCGGCGAATGCATACCACGCGACCGGCTCCATCCGCGGCGTGTATGAATACGGCTGCAAGCTGTTCCGCAAGAGAATCGAATGCGCGATCATGATGAAGGCGGCTGAAGCTGACCTCGGTCTTGCGGATGAGGATGTATTTGAAATCCGCGAAGGCTGCGGCGACTGTGACGACTGCGAATAAGGGAATATACGGCGGGAATTGTTTGTTCGGTTTCCGCCGTTTCTGTTTTTTTAAAACTTTTTCAAAAAAATCTCAAAAAACTTTCAAAAAGGTATTGACAAACATTCTCTGATCTGGTATAATATCATCCGTCGGCAGGACACACCGAAGCGAAAGCCCGGATGACCTGAGGATAGCGGTATTGTGTAAAGGTAGCACAGCAGACTCTGACTCTGTATGTTGGGGTTCGAATCCCTATACCGCTGTTAAAAAGAGAAACCGTTCAGACAACAGTTTGGACGGTTTTCTTTTGTTATTTCTGAAAAAACGGAGGTGCATCATGCGTCTGTACGATATTCTGCGGCAGTACACGGACAAATCCGTTCCGTACCACATGCCCGGGCACAAGCGCAATCCTTCCTTTGATTATATTTCCGCCGTTTCCGGAATCGACTACACCGAAATCGACGGGCTTGACAACCTGCACGCGCCGGAGGGAATCATCCGGGATGCACAGGATCACGCCGCGCGGGTGTTCGGAGCGGATCGCTCGTTCTTTCTCGTGAACGGCACGACGGGCGGCATTCTCGCGTCTGTGTATGCGCTGGCGAAATCGGGAAAGCCGGTCATCATGGCGCGCAACTGCCACAAATCCGTGTACAACGCGGTGACAATCTGCCGCTCGAAGCCGGTGTACATCCTGCCGCGCCCGCATCCGATGGGATTTGCGTCGGATATCACACCGTCCCAGGCGGAAGAAGCGATTCTCGGATGTCCCGACGCCGCGTGCATGGTAATCACATCTCCGACGTATGACGGCGTGGTGAGTGATGTCGGCGGCATTGCAGAGGTCTGTCACCGGCACGGCGTTGCGCTCATCGTGGACGCGGCACACGGCTCCCACCTCGGTTTTCTCGATCCGGCGGTGCAGTCCCCGGTGACCTGCGGAGCGGACGTGACGGTGATGAGTCTGCATAAAACGATGCCCTCGCTGACCCAGACGTCGATTCTGCACGTATGCGGTGCCTTGGTGAATCCGGACGACGTCGCGGCGGCACTGGGGATCTTTGAAACCTCCAGCCCGTCGTATCTCTTCCTCGCATCCGTGGACGGCTGTGCGCACGAAATGGAGAATCCCGCGCTGTTTGAAGCATGGCGTGAGCGGATCCGGGAAGTGCGGGAATCGGCGGCGTTTGATGTGCCGGACGGCGTTTTTGCGTTTGACACGAGCAAGCTGATTCTGCGCCGGTGCGGATACACAGGAGACGAGCTTGCATCGATCCTGCGGGAGAACGGCATTGAACCGGAGATGACGGCGGAAAACTACGTGCTTCTGATGACCGGGGCAGGGGATACGCCGGAGATGACGCGGTGTCTGCTTGATGCATGCGGAAAAATCGCGCCGCGGGACGGGGAATCAGCCGGAGATAGCGTGCATCTGCCCGTGCCGGAGACGGTTCTCGCGCCGTGGGAAGCGTCCGTGAAGGGATGGGAGAACGTCCCGCTCGAGGATGCCGCCGGAAGAATCTGCGCGGAGAGCGTGATGGCATACCCGCCGGGAATTCCGCTTCTCGTTCCGGGCGAGCGGATCACGGCGGAGATGACGGCGTTCCTGCGTTCGGCAAAGCTGAATTTTCTCACCTTCCGCGGCACTTTTGACGGAAACCTGCGCTGTCTGCCGGAATAACGAATTTTTCGCCGCGCTCACTTGACAGCCGGGGGACTTTCTGATATAATAACTGTACACATGAATGAATTGTTTTATTTCGCGGATTACACGTTCGGCGAACCGGAGGTGACAGCATGTCCGATATGATTGATCTCAAGACCGCGCGGGTCTTTCTGAATTTTATGGTGCAGTATTATGCCCTCATCCGCCGCCATATCGTTGAGGCGAACCAGTTCCGCTTCCAGTCCCACGGCTTTTCGATGCTCTACACCCTGCGCAATCACAAGGGTGAACCGCTGACCATGACGGAATTTGCGAAGGAGCTGGGCATCACCAAACAGCAGCTCACCAAGCTGGTCAACGATCTGGAGGATCAGAACTACGTCCGCCGCGCGCACAATACCGAAAACCGCCGTCAGGTGTACATTGAAATCACCGATGAAGGCATAGCTGCGCTTGACTACATGCTCGGCGAGATTCTGCACGAAATCATCAAGACGCTCGAGGACTTCTCGGAGGAAGACAAGGAAAAAATCCGGGAATACGTCGGTGCGCTCTCGGAAATGCTGGAGCGGGATGCCGTCAACTGCCAGCGCAAGCAGGAAGAAACAAAAGAAAAATAAGCAAAACAAAAGCCGGATGTATCAATCGCGATGCGTCCGGCTGATTTTGTTGTTCGGTCAAACCTCGGTGATGAGGTTGTCGTGCGCGGTCTCAAAGCCGTATCCGGCGAGAACCCGTGCCGCGTCGTCGTGTGCGGGATGGAGCGTCCGTGCGAGGTGCGTTGCCATGAATCTCGGGCAGATTTTCGCAAAAGCCGCCCGCATTTCGCCGATCATGGCGCAGTTGTTGTGCTCGAAAATGCGGTAGTCCCCGTGAATGTCGCCGATGGTGCAGTCAAATACCATCAGATCCACATGACCGGCAGCCATCAGTCCGCGGTAGGTTTCGTACGGGAGCCATGCGCCGTCGGTTCCGTAGAAGAGGCGTTTGCCGTCATCCTTCGATTCGATGAGGAAATGGACGGGACGCTCCGCGGTGCAGTGATTCGCCGGGAAAACGCGGATGGTGTAGTGCGCAAGCTCGAGGGTGTCTCCCGCCGCGGTTTCGTGAAAGACGGAGCCGTTTTCGGCGAGCATGTCCACGGTCGCGGGAGAATAGTGGTCGCTGTGCCTGTGCGTGCAGATGATGTCCGTCACGCCGGCGTAGAGGTCTGTATAGCCGAAGGTGCTCTCAAACTCCGCGAGGCATCTGCCGGGATCAATCAGCAGTCTGCCGTCGATGAGGAGCGAGGAGTTGCGCCGGAATTCAATGGACGCGTCGGCTTTCGCAATGTCCCAGTCGGCGGCTCCGGTACCGAGAAAATGCAGCTTCATGGCTTACTGAACGGTCATTTCGAAGGAACAGCTGTATGACGCGAAGGAAACGGCGATTTCATAGGTGCCCGCGGGAATTTCGCCGTCCAGCTTGAGTGCAACGCCGCAGTAGTCGCCGTTCTCGAGGAGCATGTCCGGATAAGCGGTCATGTCGGGCTTGGCGTCGATGGAGTTTGCGGCGGTGTCGGAGATGTATGCAACATAGCATGCCGCGTCTTCGGTGTACCAGATGTTCTTGTCCTCGAAGTAGAGAACGAGCAGGTTGTTTGCCTTGTCGTAAACGGGATCAACGCCCATGTGAAGGTTCTTGTAGCTTACGTATTCCTCGTTCTGTACGGGAGGTGCAGGCTTGGTTTCGGTTTCGGGTTCCTCGGTTTCGGGGGCGGTGTCGAGTACGGTTTCTTCGACGGGAGTGGTGTCCTCTGCGGTATCTTCAGCCGGAGCGGAAGAACATGCGGAGAGGGCAAGGGAAGTCAAAACAAGCAGAATTGCAATATATTTTTTCATAAACTAACTCCTTATGATGGATTCGGACAGCTTCGGTCAATATCATTATACCATATTTCTCGGGCGAATGATATAGCTAATTTTAAAATTTTTCGTGAAGCGGCGCCGCATGCGTTGTGCAATGTACCGCCCTATTGCATTTTCTGCATAAATGTGGTATCATATTGCAAACAATACCGTATCTCAAAGGAGGTTCGGTATGAGAGCTTATCATTTTTTCATGAAATTCATGCGCAGTTTCTGGATCGGGTTCGGTTGTGCATCGGCGGCACTGCTCGTCATCGCGGCACTTCTCGGCGTCGGATATGCGCTGTATTTTGTATGACAAACGGAGTAATCAATGCGACTGGATAAATTTCTGGCGGACAGCGGATTCTACACCCGGAGCGAAGCGGGCAGGCTGATCCGGCGCGGCGGCGTCACGGTCAACGGGGCTGTGGTGAAGGATCCGTCCGCGAAAATTGACGAAAACACGGCAAAGATCACGGCGGAAGGGCGCGCGCTCGGATACACGAAATTCCGCTGGCTGATGCTGAACAAGCCGACGGACACCACATCCACCACGGAGGAAGGCGACTCCAAATCCGTGATGAAACTGCTGCCTCCCGAGTTTTCCGGGCGGGACATGTTCCCCTGCGGACGGCTCGATATCGACACGACGGGGCTGCTGCTGATAACGGACGACGGACAGACGGCGCACAACCTTCTCTCGCCGAAGCACCACTGCGAAAAGACCTACCGCTTCACGTGCCTGCCCGTGGATGACGCGGCGGTTGCGAAGCTGGAAAATGGGATTGCGCTGTCCGACTTCACGTCAAAGCCGTGCACGGTGAGCATGACCGATCCGGAGCACGGGGAAATCACCGTCACGGAAGGGAAGTACCACCAGATTAAGCGGATGTTCCACGCCGTCGGCAGTGAGATTCTCGCCCTTGAGCGGATCACCTTCGCCGGTCTGACGCTCGATCCCGCACTGGCACGGGGAGAGTGGCGTGAGCTGACGGAGGATGAGGTGGCACTCCTGATGAAGCATGCCTGACCCGCCTTATAAATGAGCATCTAATAATATATACAATTAATATATAATATATTCCAATAACAGCAGCGGGATGGGAAGCAGGATGAATCCGGTCCCGCATGAACGAAAGGCATAACATATGAACATACTCGAAACCCTTTCCGGGGAGCTGAACATCCCGCTGGACAAACTGACGGCGACGGTGGCTCTGCTGGACGAAGGCAATACCGTTCCCTTTGTGGCGCGCTACCGGAAGGAAGTCACCGGCGGACTGGACGACACCGTACTGCGAAACCTCCTCGACCGGCTGACCGCGCTCCGCAGTCTCGAAAAACGCAAAGACGAAGTCAAATCCCTCATCGAAGCGCAGGGGAACCTGACGGCGGAAATTGCCGCTGCCGTGGATGCCGCGCTCACAGTCACCGAAGTCGACGACATCTACCGCCCGTTCCGACCGAAGCGCAAGACCCGTGCATCTGCGGCAAGAGAACGCGGACTGGCACCGCTGGCGGCTCTTCTCACGTCGCAGGAGAAGTCGTACGCGCCGTCAATCGAAAAACAGGCTGAGGTATATATTAATGAAGAAAACGGCGTGAAAACCGCGGAGGACGCTTTGCAGGGCGCCATGGACATCATCGCCGAAGAGATTTCCGATAATGCCGACTACCGGAAGGAAATCCGCGAACTGACCCGGAAGAAGGGCACGGTCACGACGAAGAAAGTCGCAGACAATCCCACCTTCGAGCAGTACTACGAATACAGCGAATCCGCCGCAAAGATCCCGCCGCACCGCGTTCTCGCCGTCAACCGCGGGGAAAAGGAGGAGGCTCTCGCAGTTTCCGTCTGTGTGGAAAAGGATCTGATCGTCGCATACCTCATGGGCGAGGTTATCAGAAACCGGAAATCTCCCGCCGTGCCGTATCTGACCGCTGCGGTTGAGGACAGCTACACCCGTCTGATCGCGCCGTCCGTGGAGCGGGAGATCCGGAATGAGCTGACCGACGGTGCGCAGGAGAGTGCGATCGGGCTGTTTGCCGTGAATCTCAGAAATCTCCTCATGCAGTCGCCGCTCAAGGGCAAAACCGTCCTCGGATATGACCCCGGCTACCGCACCGGATGCAAGCTTGCCGTCGTGACGAAAACGGGTGCCGTCGCGGATACCGCCGTGATCTATCCCACCAAGCCGCGCGAACAGATTGCAGAGTCGAAAAAGGTCGTGAAACGCCTGATCGAGCGGTACGGCGTGGATGTTGTCGCCATCGGAAACGGCACGGCATCCGGCGAGAGCGAAATGTTCATCGCGGAAACGCTCGCTGAAATGGGCGGAAAAACGAAGTACATCATTGTCTCCGAAGCGGGAGCGTCCGTGTATTCCGCGTCCGAGCTGGGAGCCGAGGAATTCCCGGATTTCGACGTGACCGAGAGAAGCGCGGTTTCGATTGCAAGACGCCTTCAGGACCCGCTCGCGGAGCTTGTGAAGATCGATCCGAAGTCCATCGGCGTCGGTCAGTACCAGCATGACATGAAGCCTGCGCGCCTTGACGAAGCTCTCACGGGCGTGGTCGAAGCGTGCGTGAACTCCGTCGGCGTGGATGTGAATACAGCGTCGTACTCGCTCCTGTCCTACATCGCGGGCATCAACATGACCTCGGCGAAGAATATCGTTAAATACCGCGAGGCAAACGGCGAATTCCGTTCGAGAAAAGAAATCCTCAAGGTGCCGCGGTTCGGTGCAAAGGCGTTTGAGCAGGCGGCGGGCTTTCTGCGGATTCCCGGAGGAGACGAGATTTTCGACAACACCGGGGTGCATCCTGAATCCTACGGTGCGGCGAAACTGCTGCTTGAGAAATTCGGCAGAACGAAGGAAGACGCGCGAGGCGGAATTTCCCTGCGGTCCGAGGCGAAGGCGTACGGCATGAAAAAGCTCGCCGGTGAGATCGGTGTGGGTGAAATGACGCTCGAGGACATCCTCGCGGAGCTGGAAAAGCCCGGACGTGACATCCGCGATACTCTTCCGCCGCCGGTGCTCCGTGACCGTGTGCTGACGCTGGAGGATCTCACCGAGGGCATGGTGCTCACCGGAACCGTCCGCAACGTCATCGACTTCGGTGCGTTTGTCGACATCGGCGTGCATCAGGACGGTCTGGTCCACATTTCCGAGATCGCCGACCGCTTTATCAAACATCCTTCCGAGGTCCTTTCCGTCGGTGATATCGTGCGCGTGCAGGTCAAATCCGTGGATGTAAAGAAAAAACGGATCGGTCTGACGATGAAAAACGTGAAGGAATAGCGTTCTGCACAGAAAAAACGCGCCGTCATGACGGGGTGAGAGAGAAGTGTTTCTCATTAAATGAGAAAACGGAATCCGGTGAAGCGCCGCGTCAGGCTCCCGAAACGAATAAATCGTGTACAGAATGCACAAACTAATAATTTGATTTTCAGTAAAAAAAACTCTTCCATTTGATATCGGAATTTGGTATAATACTGTACGTGAACAGTAGAGACTACAAAAAACATTGCATATAATTCCAAGGAGGATTTATTAATGGCAAGCTTATCCCTGAAACACATCTACAAGAAATATCCCGGCGGCGTTACTGCTGTATCCGACTTCTGTCTCGAAATCAAGGACAAGGAATTCCTGATTCTCGTAGGTCCTTCCGGCTGCGGTAAGACCACTACCCTTCGTATGATCGCTGGTCTTGAAGAAATCTCCGAAGGCGAACTCTTCATCGGTGACAAGCTCGTAAACGACGTTGCTCCGAAGGACCGTGACATCGCGATGGTATTCCAGAACTACGCTCTGTATCCTCATATGTCCGTGTTCGACAACATGGCATTCGGTCT
>JAFTPW010000105.1:0-3562 GCA_017463075.1 Clostridia bacterium | reverse complement strand
CCGCCGTATATCGCGAAGGAGGAGATGGAAACCCTCGAGCCGGAGCTTGACTTTGAGCCGAGAATCGCCCTCACCGACGAAGGGGACGGTCTCTCGCTGTACAGAGCCATCATCCGCATCTACGGAAAACACCTCGGACCCGGCGGCGTCATGATCCTCGAGCACGGCTGGAAACAGTCGGACGATGTCATGCAGATTGCCGCAGAATACGGCATGACCGGGGAAGTGATCCGCGATTTCGGCGGGAATATCCGCGGGTGCGTGCTGAAAATGCAGAATGAATCGCCGCGGACCTGTGTATGAATGGTATGGCAAACGATCATTCACGAAAAATCAACCGGTTGTAAGCCTGACTCCAATAATCCAAATCACAATATAGTATGAGGTTCCTATGAAAACTGTCGCAGTCCTGTTCGGCGGCCGCTCCTCGGAGTACGATGTCTCCCTGTCCTCCGCGTCCGGTGTGCTCGCCAATATCAACTATGAAAAATATAACGTCATCCGCGTCGGAATTACCCGGGAAGGCGCGTTCTGGCTCTTCGAGGACGACAATGCCCTCATCGCGAAGAATGAATGGATGAAAGGGAAGGTGTATCCCATCTCTCTTGACCTCACAGACGGATGCCTCAGCGCCGAACGCGAAACCGGCACCGAAAAGATCAGGGTCGACGTCGTTCTGCCCGTCATCCACGGCAAGTTCTGCGAGGATGGTACCTTGCAGGGTCTGTTCGCCGTTGCGGGAATTCCCGTAGTCGGATGTGACTGCGAATCCTCCGCGGTGTGCATGGATAAGGCAGTTACCAAAGCCATCGTCAACGCGGAAACCGGTGTCCGTCAGGCAAAGGCAGTCGTCATCAAGCAGACCGATGTGAAGAACGCCGCCGATCTCGCTCCCTACCGCACCAGATGCGAGGAAGAGCTCGGTTATCCCATGTTTGTCAAGCCCTGCCGTGCCGGTTCGTCCGTTGGCGTCACCAAGGTCAAGACCCCGGAAAAGTTCGCCGCAGCCGTGTTTGCAGCACTGAGAGAGGACGCAAAGGTTCTCGTTGAAGAAGCCATTACCGGCGTCGAAGTCGAAGTTGCCGTACTCGAGGAACACGGCGAATACACCGTCGCACATCCCGCCGAGATCGACTCCGGATCCGCGGAATTCTATGATTACGAAACCAAATACATCAGCGACGCGTCGTCCTATTACCTTCCCGCACGCTTGAGCGAGGAAAAGATGAACGAAGTCCGCACCTACGCTGAGCAGATTTTCAAGGCGCTCGAATGCAGAGGCCTCTCCCGCGTCGATTTCTTCCATACCCCTGACGGCGAATTTGTCTTCAATGAAATCAATACCCTCCCCGGATTCACCCCGATTTCGATGTACCCGAAAATGATGGTCAACGAAGGCATCAGCTACGGGGAAGTGATTGACAGACTGATTGAATCGGTTTGAGGGATGAATGGGAGGATTTCTGCGCCGCAGGTTCATCGCCGGAAGTGTGGTTTTGATTTAACGGAGGTCGATTCGTGAATCGCCCCTACGTTGTAGACGCACGTTCCGTCAACAGAAACAGAGTAAAACCAACCCGCGCCCGCCGCGCAGGCGTACAAATCCAATTGAAAAGCGGAGCTTTTCTACATCAAATCCCTAACGTTTTAGGAAAAACAACCCGGCTGTAAGCCATACGAACAACATAGAAAATGAAAGGAGCCAAACACCATGTCTCTTCTCGTCAAAGCCATCTCTTCCATGGAAAAATGCTTCATGGATGAATCTATCGCATCAAAGCCCGAAATCTCCCGCGTGTCCGCTCTGCGCGGTGAGGAAATCGCGTTTGAAATCGCTTATACCATGGACGACGCCGCAAGCACGCCCAAATATACCACCGTTTACCGCGTCGATTCTCCGATCGCACAGTATGTCACCGTCCGCCAGATCGAGCAGGTGCCCGTGCGCTATCCCTGCTACCCGAACGCGGACGATCATTACCTCCGCAAAACACCCGGCTTCTATCCCGACCTTCTCAATCCCATCAATCCGTGGGGCGAAATCTACGCAACCTACGGTCAGCTCAAGGCGCTGTGGGTCTCCGTTGACGTTCCCGAGGATATGCCCGCAGGTGACTATCCCGTGGAAATCTCCTTCCTGCGCGGTGAGGATGTTGCGGCAAAGGCGGGCGTTACTGTGCATGTCATCGACGCCGTGCTCCCGAAGAATAACATGGTCGTCACCCAGTGGTTCCACTGCGACTGCATCGCGAATTACTACGAGCTCGAAACCTTCTCCGACAAGCATTGGGAATATATCGAAAAATTCATCAATACCGCAGTGAAGAACGGCATCAACGCCATCCTTATGCCCATCTTCACGCCGCCGCTCGATACCGCATGGGGTCATGAACGCCGCACCACGCAGCTCGTCGACGTCACAAAGACCGAAGACGGCTGGATGTTCGGCTTCGAAAAGGTCGAACGCTGGGTCGAAATGTGTAAGAGAGCAGGCGTGGAATACTACGAAGTCGCACATCTCTATTCCCAGTGGGGCGCTGCACGTGCTCCGAAGATTATGGGATGGGAAAACGGCGAGTATAAGAAGCTCTTCGGCTGGGATACCATCGCTACCTCCGAGGAATACAGAACCTTCCTGCGCGCGTTCCTCACCGATTTCACCGCGAAAATGCGCGAGCTCGGCGTCGAGGACAGGCAGTGCCTCTACCATATCTCCGACGAACCTTCGCTGGAACAGCTCGACAGCTACCGCGCCGCAAAGGAACAGGTCGCCGATCTGCTGAAGAATTACGTCATCATGGACGCGCTGTCCAACTTCGAATTCTATAAGACCGGCGTGCTCGATAACCCCATTCCGTCCAATAACCATATGGAACCCTTCATTGAAGCAAAGGTGCCGAATCTCTGGACGTACTACTGCTGCGGTCAGGGGTATAAGGTCTCCAACCGCTTCCTCGCAATGCCCACACAGCGAACCCGCGTCATCGGTACCCAGTTCTGGAAGTACAACATCGCCGGATTCCTCCAGTGGGGCTATAACTTCTATAATTCTCAGGGCTCCATCCGCACCATCAACCCCTATCTCGTCACCGACGGCGATTATTTCGTTCCCGCAGGCGACTGCTTCTCCGTTTACCCCGGTGAAAACGGCGAGGCGCTGGAAACCCTCCACCTCAAGGGCTTCACGATGGCTCTCAACGATACCCGTGCCATGTACCTCGCGGAATCCATCGTCGGCAGAGAAAAGCTCATGAAGATTCTCGAATCCGAGGGCGAGGTTACCTTCTCGAACTACCCGCATACCGATAAATGGCTCTGCGGCGTCCGGGATGCCGTCAACGAGATCATCGAGCAGGGCGTGTGAAAAAGCGTATTGAAATTTGATGCAATGTGTGGTATAATGAATGCATAATGCATGATGCAGAATGAGTGGTCGGAAATGCGGTTGCAGAAATGAAAACCGCGCCGCAGGCTGAGAGGTTCACGCCTCATCCGTCACGATTTTTTGAGAAAAAACCGTGACACCTTCCCCGGCTGCGTCAGTGAAGCCGAAATTTTTCGT
>JAFTPW010000104.1:0-3245 GCA_017463075.1 Clostridia bacterium | reverse complement strand
GTTTCGACACTTCCGGCGGACTGCACGCTGAGATCGTTATCACGGGAACCTCCGATGTGCATGCTTCCGGCTACGTAATCCACGGCGGGATCATTTACCGGTTCGATGTAACGGCACCGACAGCGGACGAAGCGGCTGAAACGATCCGGCGCATCGCTGATACCCTGAAATAAAGCAAAATCCCATCTGAAGGACCTGCATCCGACAGATGGGATTCTGTATTCATGTGATTGCCGCGCCGACACGGATGCCGAAGAGGGATATCTCCGCGGATTGGGTGACAAAGCCCATGTCAACGCCGTTTTCGGTGACGTGCCTCTTCACGATCTCGATCTGCCAGCCGGGTCCCTGATAAGTTCCGCCTTCCACGCCGACGTGCCATGCAATCACGGGATCGTGCAGATTCATGACGGCGTTGTAGTCGATGAGGAAGAGGGTCACCCACACCGCGGCGAGCAGCAGAACGGCGGCAATAAGGATTGGTTTCTTTTTCATGATATTATTCCTCGTTGTGTATCCGAGCTGCCGCTTCGATGTAAACCGCGTCGTCATCACGGATGGAAATGATGATTATTTTCATAACATTATTCTCTCTGACAAGACCGTACACCACGCGCAGCCCCAGATCCCGCAGCTTGATTTTCATGTACCCTGCCAGTTTTGAAGAACGGTGATTGCCGAGAGGCTTTCCGTATCCTCCTTCGGAATTGGGCAGCGGATTTGCGGAAACTTTTTCAATGGCTTTCAGAACAAATTTGCGGCTCTGCGGATCCAGCTTCCGTAAATCTTTCTGCGCCTCCTTGATATAGACGACTTCCCAGCGCATCACTCGATCTCCACATCAATATCTGCGAGATCATCTGCCGTGATGCCGAGTTCCTTCATCACCTCTTCATGTTTCAGCAGTTCACTGTCGTCTGCGTTTTCCATGCGTTTTTCCGCTTCACGGAACAGGAGCTGGTCGGACAGAAGTTCCATGATTTCATCATAGCGTTCAGGAGACAGGAGCACACAAGCGGGTTTGTTGTTTTTTACGACGACCTTGAAGCCGTTTTCGGCAACTTCATCGAAGATTTTGCTTGCTTCTCCGCGGTTGAAGCGAGTAATCGGAACAATGGAATGCATCACTGCGGATGCAGTAAAAAGATCGGGATTCATGCGGACACCTCCATTTTCATCTGTATTGTCTGATTCCATTATACACATTATCGTTCATTTTGTCAATATTTATGTCGTCATTTCAGTCAATATTCCACTTGCGTCAGAATCCGGAACCCCGCCATGTCGAGCACGGTACAGCCGGTCTGCATGACGATGTACAGCGTATCTCCGATATACATGCCGCGGGAGGTGCCGTCCCATGAGCCGTTATTCAGCGCGAGAAACGCTTTCTCATGGAATCCCGTGTCCGGGTCGTATCCGAAGACGGCATAACCGTTGTCCGCCGGGAATCCGATGAGACTGCGGGATGCGGAGACGAGAATCGCTTTGTGATTGCCGAGAGCCGATGACCAGCCGTATGCCGGTGTCAGCTTGTGCGTCTCGGTGACGTCGTACGGATCGGAGGTATCGAACATGGACAGCTTGAGTCCCGTTGTACTGCCCGTTTCCGCGTCCGCGTCATAGCCGAGACCGAAGAGGAGTCCGTCGGCGTAGGGATGCAGATAGCTCGAGAAGCCGGGGATTTTCAGCTCACTCATGATAACGGGTGCGTCCGGTCTGCTCAGATCGACGGCGAAAAGCGGATCGATCCGCCGGAATGTGACGAAATAGCCGGTATCCCCCGTGAATCGGACGGATTTGACCTGTTCATCCGGCGCGATGTCTTCGATTTTGCCGGTGATTTCGAGAGTTTCGTCGAGGATATACAGCGCATTTCCGCTGGTGCCGCTTTTCCATAAGTTGTTCGTGATGCCGAGGGACGGATGCTCGAGCTGTGTGCGGGTATTTTCGTTCAGCGTTGTTACGACGCGGAGGTGCCCGTTGTGCTCGTCCATCGAGAACTGACTGAGCAGTGCGCCCGGGACTGTGACTGCCGCCGTCGTACGGATTTCATCGCCGAGATCAAGCCGGAGAATATGGGTGCGCTGACCCGTCGTCGTGTCGACTGCGGTATAAGCGTCCGCCTGATACGGCTCGGAGAGGATTTCATATCTCTCCCGATCGGCGAGGTAAACGTGATCTCCGTTCATGTACACCGTGCCGCCATAGGTTCCGAGAACTGCCTTGGACGCGCCGCGCTTCCCTGTGGAAAGATCGCACGAAGAGATGACGGTGTAGGCTTTCCAGGCAATCTCCTCGGGATAGACGATGCAGCCGGTCTCAATCAGCTCGTCCGAATCCCTGCCCCGGAGCATTGGAATATAGTTTTTCGCAGTGTCCGGGTCGGCGATGTCGTCAATCGAGATGCCCTTCCGGGTGATGAGCCATACGGTGTCCCCGATCATGCGGCTGGTGTTGTACAAGCCGTCCTGTCCGAGCGTTGTGATGTACCCGGGAGAGGCGGGATCGGACACATCAAAGATATCGAGATAGGTTCTGTTTTCGTCCCTGTCCGGTTCGCGCAGCCAGTTGTAGTATGTGCGGACAATCCCGAGCCGGTCACCGGAAATGTAGAGTTCCTTCGCCGCCTCGTTTTCCAGTTCATCGAGAAATACGTTTCCGTCCGGTTCCCAGCCGCAGTATTCATAATCCACAGCGACCGTCGTGCGCGAGAGAACCTTCGTGTCGTCCCCGTCTGCCGAGAGGATCACCAGCTCTTCGGAATTCTTCAATATATAAATATACTCCCCGTCGGTTTTCACGATGTCGCCCTCATCCACGTCATCAAGCTGGGTGTTGGTGAGAGAATACATCTCGTCCGCTGTGTAGACCCTGCCGCCGTCGTTTCCGGTCTGCTCTTCGGCTTCGTAGATGATTTCGGACTCCGTCTGGGGAACGGCGATGGGTGCTCCGGTTTCAACGATTTCCAGCTCGAGCGCCTCCTCGTAGGACACGCCGTACCAGTCCGCTTCGCGCAGTGCACGGTTGATTTCCGCGTAGCTTGCCGGGATTATCATCGTCACCGTGCCGCCGTCGGGTTCGTCGGACTCGTCCGTGCCGGGATTTTCTTCGGCGGGCGGCTGAATCGGAATCTCCGTCTCGGTTTCGTCAGTTTCTGCGGGATCTTCGCCGAGGACGATGGTAATTTCCTCCGGTTCCGTCTCCGGGACTGCGGATTCTGTTTCGTCCTGCTGTGCGGTGTC
>JAFTPW010000103.1:0-2751 GCA_017463075.1 Clostridia bacterium | reverse complement strand
GCCTTCCGTATAATGGAGTTTCACCGGTTCGGCACTGGAGAAGTGACAGAACGGATCATAGCCCCAGTTTTCGGGCACGTCCCCAAGGAAGTACACGTCGGACAGGTTGTAGCAGTACGCAAATGCCTCCGTACCGATGGTTGTCAGGGATGCAGGCAGGAAAACTCTTTCGACGCCGGAGTTGTAGAAGGCATATTCTCCGATGCGCTCAAGACTGTCGGACAACTCAATACTGCTCAGGCGCAAACGACGGAACGCATAGGGTGCGATCTCACGGATTCCGTCGTCCATGACATAGCCTGACGCGTCAGTATTCGGATACTTCACCAGCTTTTTGTCCGCTTTGTGAATCAATGCACCGGAATCGTCCAGATAAAATGCCGTATTGCCTTCATCCAGAATAATCTCACTCAATTCCGCCTCAATCCCGCCCTCGATTTCCGTCAGGCTGGCAGGCATCGTGAGTGTATTGAGATTGTTCGAAGTTATCGCATTTTCAGCAATGCATTCAATCCCATCCGGGATCACAAAATCCGCCGTAGGATTGGAGTACGGAAGCGAAAGAAGCTTCTTTTCGGTCATGTCGTACAGTTCCCCGCTCTCGCCGTGCGCATAACGCGGATTCCCGGATTCGACAACATATCCTTTGGCATAGCCGCAACACTCAGCGATAAACTCTTCCGAAATGTATGTAATCCCGGCATCGATGCAGACTGTCGTATTGCCCAGATACAGCCATACATCGGAAGTGATCTCGCCGTTTCCTTCGATGTACACAATCTCACTGTCGGTCAGTTTGTAATAAACGATTTGAGGTCCAAGTTTGCCGGATTCGGAAGGAAGCTCCTCAAATACATGCACTTCGCAGGGGACGGTAAACACGGAAGCCGTCTTCACGCCGCTGACAGAGGAATCCGTAACGGAAATTTTCAGATAATAATAGGATTTCCCGAGCGCGGAAGGCGTGAATGTATAGCTGGATCCGGTCGCTCCGCTGATCGCCGTACCGCCTTTGGTTGAGCGTGTTGTATTGACATACCACTGATACGACACGGTTCCGTCGCCAACTGCCGCTTCCGCTTGCAGGGTAATTTCCGTATCCATGACGGCGAATGTATCCAGCGGATGCGTGGTTACAACGGGAGCGGTGACATTGTCGCAGTAGATAATATTGCTGCATGTGGTCAGCGCCTGATTCTGATCCGCTATGCTGATCTTTTTGTACTCCGCCTTCGTGCCTTGGAAGTATATGGTATCCAGCGTTCCGCGGAAGGAAAACTCTGCAACGGAAGTCAGTCCGCGCGGCAGAGAGAGGGTACGGTAGGAGCTTTGGCTGTTCATCGCATAGGGATAATGCAGGTCAATCACCGTAATATCGGCGGGAATCACGACATGCGAAAACGAAGTGTACGTCGGAAATGCCATAAGCGTACCGTCGACAGCCATGTAATCCAGATACTCGATCAGATGGTTCGCATCGTTGTTCGCGTCGTCAATGGTGAAATCATACCACTTCAGGTTCAGTGTATCGCTCTTCTGCTTGACGCCGTATTCATATCTGCTGCCGGAGATCCATGTGGTATCAAACAGAATCCATCTCTCACTGTCATGCGCCATGTTCCACTTGTGATTCGGTGAATCCACATAAATACAGGGTACGCCCGCAATCTGAAGGAGCATCGCGGAAGTTCTGGCATATCCTTCGCATACCGTTGTCTCGTTCATCAGTACATCGTACGGGTCGAGATTCAGTTCGTCATATTCCTTCAAATTGTGCGTATAGTAGTCATGGTCGTAGCAGATATTCTGCGACACATACTCGACAACAGCGAAAATCTTCTCCGCCGCCGTGTCACAGCCTTCCGTGATTTCCTGTGATTTTGCAGTCACCCATGCAAGCTGCTCATCCGTCGGGTACTCCCAGAAGTTCATGCCCTTGATTCCTGCTTCGTTATAGAGGAACATAGCAGGATCACATCCGAGAAGCGAATGATAGGCTGCCGTTGAAATCCGTACGGCTTCTTCGGTTTCAGCCGAATGCAGCATGATTTCCGTCTCCACCGGACAGGGCGTCGTTTCCGTGGGATCGATCGGGAAACCGTATGTACTCAAGCCGCGCTGTGCCAGTGTCAGCCGTTCGGTTGCCGCCGTATCGTTTTCCGCATATCCGACTGCCGGCATGATGAACAATGCAAACAGACAGACGACGGCGAGAAATACAGACAGACGGGCAATCTGTTTTCTTTCCTTCGTGTATTTACGCATAATCGAAAACTCCTTGTTTGAATTTGCAGATTTGTTAGATAGTATCCGGATGTGCATGTCAATCCGCTCGGATACCGGAGATGATATACCGAGTATATTATACACCCGAAAACAAGGGTTTCGTAATGCGTTTTTTACATTTCGCGTCTGCAATCGTCCACTGCTATAACTGGGTTATTAATCCATGTCAAAAATCAGGCATTCAGCACAATACTGCCGCATTTTTTGCGCGGAATAACCGGCATTCGGTACACCCCGTTCCCGTCTCTCTCACTCCCTCTTACGGAACTCGCGCAGGGAGATGCCGTTGCGTCTGAGAAACTGGCGGTTGAAGGTGGACAGACATGGAAAACCACAGCGTTCGGAAATCTCAAGCACGGACAATGCAGTGTCATGCAGGAGCTGTTCTGCCATCATCAGACGTATCCGAAGATGCATTCCGGTCAGAAGTTTTTTATGTCTCAAATTTTGTCCGTATCCGCCCTC
>JAFTPW010000102.1:0-3599 GCA_017463075.1 Clostridia bacterium | reverse complement strand
GCACATATAATCATCGGCATCGACATCGGCGGAAGCACCACCAAAATCGTGGGATTTGACACCACCGGCGGCAGGAATACTCTCGTTGCGCCCCTGTTCGTGAGAGCAACCGACCCGATCACGTCCATCTACGGCGCGTTCGGCAAGTTTCTCGACGTCAACGGCTATTCCCTCTCGGACATCTCCAAGGTCATGGTAACGGGCGCGGGTTCGTCCTACATGTCCCGTCCGATCTACGACCTGCCCTGCGAAAAGATCGCGGAATTCAACTCCATCGGGCTCGGCGGTCTGTATCTGAGCGGACTGGACAAGGCTCTCGTCACCAGCTGCGGCACCGGTACGGCACTGGTCTACACCGAACGCGGCAAAGAACCGAAATACCTCGGCGGTACGGGTGTGGGCGGCGGTACCCTCGTCGGTCTGTCAAAGAAGATGCTCGGCATGGACAACGTCAACCACATCTCCGAGCTTGCACGCGACGGCGACATTTCCAACATTGACCTGAAAATCAAGGACATCACCAAATCCGACATCGTGCCCGGCTTCGGGGATATCATGACCGCGTCCAACTTCGGCTCCGTGAGCGATCTTGCAACCAAGGCGGACCTCGCGCTCGGCATCATCAACATGGTCTTCGAAACCATCGGCATGATGTCCATCTTCGCGGCACGGAATTTCGGCATCCGCGACATCGTCCTCACCGGCAATCTCTCCGGCGTGGAACAGGCTCCGCAGGTTTTCGGCACGCTGAACAAAATGTTCGACATGAACTTCATCATTCCCGAAAACTCCGCCTTCGGAACGGTCATCGGCGCGGCTCTCTCCGGAATCAACGGATAATAACATTATAGCAGACGAAAACACAAAAATCAACCCCGATCGGGATGCTGCGGCAATCTCATCGGGGTTTTGCCGTGCTCCGGACTCAACGGATCGTCAAGTCCCGAACAAGTGATTGAGTATTGATTTCACGCCGACGCCCCTGTATAATAGAGTCAACGGTACCGGACAAATCCACACAAAGGAGAACTGACATGACCATTGACATCGGAAACACCATCAAAAATCTGCGCACGAAAAAGGGCGTCACGCAGAAACAGCTCGCGGCGTATCTCGGAATCACCGATGCGGCTGTCTCCCGCTGGGAAAACGGCACCGGATACCCCGATATCGAAATGCTCCCGTCCATTGCGTCGTATTTTTCCGTCACCGCGGATGAGCTGCTCGGGATCAACCGGGACGAACGCACCGCACATCTCGCCGCAGTCCGCCGGAAAATGAAGCTCATCGACGACGCCGGAGACAACGACACGGAGGAAGCGGTTGAGCAGGCGCGGATCTGGGCAGCGGAATTCCCGGGTGAGGAGGATGTGCAGGAATATCTCGCCTGTACCATCTGCCGCTATACCATGTGGGACGAGCGCCCGAAAAAGGGACTGCTTGAAGAAGCCGAGAAGATCTACACCACCCTCATCGAAACGACCGCCGATCCCGAATTCCGCAGCTGCATCATCGAACAGCTTGCCGTACTGTACGCCGTCGGGTTCCGCGATCTGCACAGGGCTGAAATCACCGTCGACCGTCTGCCGAAGATGCGCTGCTGCCGTGAGGAAGCGAAGGCCAACATGTTTTCCTACCGCTATCTCTGCCGCGAGGAGTCGGACAGATATATCATATTCCGGCAGGATTATATCAGAAAGCTCACCGATTCCCTCGCGCTGACCATGCTGCATTACATCGACGACGACATTCCCGACGATCCCGACCGCCTGGATGAGAAAATCGGGTATCTCGAAACGCTCATCCATCTCTATCACACCGTGTTCGGCGACAACATGCTCTTCTTCCACGACCGCGTCTCCTCGCTCTGGAGAGTGATCGCAACCTATTATCTCGATCAGGAAAAGTACGACGACGCCCTCACCGCGCTTGAGAAGATGACGGAGCACGCCGTTCTCTGCGGTAAAATCGAACCCGGCACCGCGTATTCGTCTCCGTTCACCGACCGCATCGTGTACGAGGGCCAGACCGCAGACTGCCACATCAACGAAGCCCACAACTGCGCGTACTACTGCCGAAACCGCATGCATCAGGAACGCTACGATCCCATCCGTGACACCGAACGGTTCCGTGCAGTTCTCGCTTCTCTTGACGAAAACGCGGAATAACAAAATCAGCCCCGATCTCAGGTGATCCACTCTCCTGAAACCGGGGCTTTCCGTATTTTTCCTATTCCTCAAAAAACATCCGCGTCACGATGGCATCCGCCGCACGGTCCGCATCCGCAGAATTCACAAGCAGTGTCATCTTCACATCACTTGTCGTCACGCCGCAGAGCCGGATTCCCGCGTCCCAGAGACACCGGAACAGATCCGCCGCACTTCCCGCACGACCGTTCAGACCGTCACCCGTAACGCACAGCTTCGTGCACTGCCGCTCGAGCACAATCTCCGTCTCCGCGTGTTCTCCGAGCAGATCATGGAGAATTTCCTCCGTTCTGTCCGCAGAAGCGAGCGGAACCGTGAATACAATGTCCGCCCTGCGGTTATAGGAAGCCGTTTGCAGAATCATATCCACATCGGCACCGCCGTCCGTGATCGCCGCAAAGATCCGATACGCCAGACCCGGCACATCCGGCGGATTTTTGATATACACTGCCGCCGCTTTGTCATCCCTTGTCATTACCTGTACCGGCATCGGATGTCCTCCCAGATAGATAAACTCAAAATAATCAGCCGAGCACACGGAGTGCACTCTTCACGCACACCTTTTCCCGGATCGCGTCAAGCTGAGAAGCCGTCAGACCTTCAGCAAGCACTTCCACGGTGCCGTTTTCATCGGAAATCACGTCCGCCGCGCCGCATACATCGCGCAGGAGTCCGGTCAGTTCAGCCGCACCGCATTCCGCACGGATGTAGGTCGCAAAGGGGATTTCCTCAAACTTCGCCGGCTTCACGTCGGATTTCGCAAACACAGGGGTATATTCCCGCTCAGCCGCTCCGCTCAGAACCGCGCATACATCGGCAATCACAGCACCCGCCGTCGGATACCGTCCCGCACCGCGTCCGTAATACAGTATATCGCCGCACGCGGAAGTTGTTACCATAATTCCGTTGAAAACATCCTGGATGTGCGCGAGCGGAACATCGTTCTTCACAATCATCGGGCATACGCGCGCACAGATCACGCCGTCGGTATCCGCACCCGCGATGAGCTTCACTGCCCCGCCGAGCTTCTTTGCCGCCGCGATATCTTCCGCCGTGAGGTTCCGGATGCCTTCCGCGTACACGTCCTCACCGTTCAGGAGAACACCGGTCGCAAGTGCCGTGAGAATGATGATCTTTCTCTGCGCGTCGATGCCGTCCACGTCCGCGGTGGGATCCTTTTCGGCGTATCCGAGCATCTGCGCTTCGGAAAGTGCCGCCTCAAAGGAACAGCCCTCTTTTTCCATCTTTGTGAGAATATAGTTCGTCGTGCCGTTGACGATGCCCGCGACTTTCTGAATCCTGTCGCACGCCACGGAAGTCAGAACGGAGCGGATCACCGGAATGCCGCCGCCGACGCTCGCTTCAAAGAGGTACTGCACGCCGTTTTCCTTC
>JAFTPW010000101.1:0-4312 GCA_017463075.1 Clostridia bacterium | reverse complement strand
TGTATGGCGGGACGTCGGGGGCGCCGTCCCCTACGAAATGTTCGTACGTCGACATCCCAATTCAGATCACTCAACCTTATCAATAAAAAAGAACGCTGTTATGCGGGCAAAGATTAAATTTTGATGAAATCTGGTCCCGGAGCATTGACAGCGTTCTTTTCTCATGCTACAATACAGTCAGATGAACGCAATTAATTTATGAAGTGAAAGGATTTTTTATGAAAAACCGTGCTGTCGTAATTGCATGCTACCTCCTCGCCGTAGTTCTCGTCACCCTGGGCGTGTATTACGTGACACTGCCTCCGCTGTCGATTTACTCGGCTGAATTCTGGACGTTCTTCTTCTTCCTCGACGCCGTCGTGTTTGTCTCCTACTGGGTCATCACGCTTCTTTCCGGCAAGGCGTTTCCGGATATCGTGAAGATGCCGTCCGGGCACATCAATCTTGAAGCCTCCGTCGGGCTGAAAAAGCGCGTCTTCCCGAAAATCCTCCTCGGCATCACCATTCTCGCGGCGGCATTCATCGTCGTCGGATCCCTCATCGGTTCGCAGATGTTCCGCGCGAAGACGTATTCCTCCCTCATCACCGTTGAGGACGCGGATTTTGCCGCCGAGATCGATGAAACCGAATACGTGACCGACATTGCCCTCATGGACACCGCATCCGCGCGCATCATCGGTGCGAGAACCCTCGGTACCCTCTCCGACCTTGTGTCGCAGTATGAGGTTTCCCAGAGCTACACGCAGATCGCCATCCGCGACGCGAAAACCGGAGTGGCACATCCCTACAAGCTGGCTCCGCTCGAATACGCGTCCTTCTTCAAGTGGCTGAGCAACAAGGGTGCGGGCATTCCGGGCTACGTCAAGGTGGACACCGTGAATTTTGAAGCGGAATTCGTGCGCCTCGGCGGGGACTACATCCGCTACTCTCCTTCCGCGTACTTCGGCAAGGACCTGATGCGCGCGCTGAGATTCGCATATCCCACGAAAATCTTCGGCAACATCTCCTTTGAGGTCGACGACGAAGGCCATCCGTACTGGGTTGCCGCGACCATGAAGCCGAACGCAGGTCTCTTCGGAGCCATGGACGTCGACACCGTCATCATCCTCGACGCATGCACGGGTGAGACCGTCGAATACATTCCCGCCGAATCCCCCGACTGGATTGACATCGTCTACTACGGCACCCTGATCTGCCAGAAATACGACTGGCACGGCATGCTCCGCGGCGGGTATCTCAACTCCGCGTTCAGCCAGACCAACTGCGTTGTGACCACGGACGACTTCGGCTACAAGATCATCGGCAACGACGTGTACATCTTCACGGGCGTTACCTCCACTGCCGGGGACGAAGCGAACATCGGCTTCATTCTCGCCAACAGCCGCACCGGGGAATACAAGTTCTTCAGCGTACCGGGTGCGGAGGAATACTCTGCCATGGCAGCCGCCGAAGGTTCCGTTCAGCAGTACCGGTATGCCGCATCCTTCCCGTCCCTCATCAACGTGAACGGCGAAGCGACCTACATCATGGTGCTCAAGGATGCGTCCGGGATTGTGAAAATGTACTCCATGGTGAATGTGGAAAACTACAACATCGTCGTGACCAGCGAGACGCAGGAGGATGTTTTCCGCCGCTACAAGGCCGCGATTGCCGCTCCTGCGGGTTCCGTCTCCTCCGATGCGCTGACGACTGAGGAAATCACCGTAAACGAGCTGCTCTACATCACGCAGGCGGGCGAAACCGTTGTCTACATCAAGGCGGACAGCGGCATCTACCGGACTTCGTTTGACGAAAAGCTGCTGTTCATCGAGGAAGGCGACAGAATTACCGTGCGCTATCTCGTGAAGGAGGACGTGACGATTCTCTCCGGCTTTGAGGTGACGAAGTAAGATGGATGTACTTCTGAGAACTCGGTATTCTCCGGAAACGGCTCTGCTGTTCTGCATTCTCCTCCTGCCGTTCGTGATCTGGACTGTCGTGAAGCAGATCCGGTTTCTCATGCGCGCCCGGCACTGCACCGAGCTGATTCCGGGTGAGGTAACCGCTCTCTTCGAAGCCTCACGCGGACGGCACGGATCGAAGTTCTCGCCGAACATCAAGTACACCTACACCGGACGCGACGGCATGGAACACACGGAGTTCTACGAAGCCGAACACTCCTACACCTACGATGAATACTCCGTCGGTATGACGGTGCATCTCTTCATCGATCCGTCGGACGGCACGAACGTGTATCTCTCCGGCGAAAAAGAGGATGCGTGGAAATCCATGCTCGGTCTGACCGGGCTGTATCTCCTGATCACACTCGCCGCATTTGCCGGTACAATCGCATAACAAAAACACCGCCCATCCGTCTGTCAAAACGGGCTGAGCGGTGTTTCTGACTCTTTCTCTGGTTCTATTATATGCCATCATCTCCCCGGTTATGCGGATGTGTTCTGCATTTCCGGGGAATTCTTATGCCTGCGCGCCGACGGTGAACATGGGAACGGCATCCGTGAGCGCACCGTTCATTCCGATATACATTGCCGCCGCAGGAGTGGGTTTGCCGCCGACGCCGATGTACACATTCGACTGACCGACTTCGCTCTCCGCACCCTCAATCCACGGGGAATAATACGTCCCGCGCGCGGATCGGACACGGTATTTCACACTCTGCCACGCGCCTGCGGGTTCCGTGAAGGCATTGGACGCACCGGCGTAAACGAGCTCCCAGTCCCCGCCGTCAGCGGATCGTTCGAGCTGGTATGTACCGGCGAAATCCGTGAAGGTGCCCCATGCAATCGTGGTCGGACATCCGCGGACGGGATCGGACCACGTGAGATCGTACGGGTAGAAATACTCCGTGTTGCCGGAGACGGTATAAATCGGGGACTGCATCTCCGCAACGGCGGCATAGTCGGAATCCTTCACGGCCGCGCCTTCGGGAGTTGCATAATACGCGGTGACGCAGGTGTACATGAGTCTGTGGCCGATTGCGAACGAGGAGTCGAGGAGGTGCCACGCGTTTCCGCCGTATTTTTCCTCGATGGTGAGTGCCTCATTGACACGCCAGCCGTAGGTTTTCTCCTCATTCGCCCAGATGCCGAGGATTGCGGGGTACATGCCGTCGGGGACATCAACACCGAGCTGCACGGCCTGTGTGGAGAGTCTGTCCGGGCCTGTGACGGCGAAGGTCATAACGGGATCGGGATTTCCGAAGACGGTGCTCCACTGGAAGGACTTGATCGTGCCGCAGTCGATACCGCCGAAGGTGATGGCTGATGCGCTGACGGTGACGTGATCGGCGTCGGGGTCATACGCGAAGTTCACCGTACCGCCGGTTCTTGAGCCGAGATAAGCGGAGCCCGCCTGACTGCCGTAATACACGGAAACTTCGGCTGAGCTGACGGCGGCAGTGGATCGCGGATTCTGCTCGAAATCAACGGTTACGGTATCGCCGTCGGTCATGACGCGGAGAATGAACGGATACCCGCCGATCTGCAAGGTATCAATGGATCGGTAGAGAAGCTGCATGATTCACCTCACGCGAGAAGGATGAAAAGTTCACCGTCGGCGAGGGTATCGGGCAGCGTTGTGCCGTATCCGATATTGCGGACGGTCTGCCTGCCGGTTGCATCGGGTGCGGCAGTGAGTGCGCCTGTCATGGAGCCGCCGGAACGTCTGAGAAATCCGTCCGCTGAGACACCGCCGAGCATATTTGCGTTCTGGGCATGTTCCACGGTTTCGAGTGCGTCGACGGTACTTGTGACGATGCCGCATTTTTCGCGGTCGGTTCGGGTATCGGCAATCATTGCGTCCGTGATACCGCCGGCATTCGCGGGAACGGTAACTTCGGCAAGGACGAGGTCGCGCATGGTTTCGGTATTGACGGCGCCGCCTTCGGTTGCATTCAGCGTAAACTCACCCGCCGCGGTATTGAGTCTCAGCAGAATCTTCCACGTTCCTGCGGTGAGTGTGAGTGTGGTGTCACTCTTCTGCCACGCCATATATCCGCGGATCCACGCAACGCCTGCGCCGACTGTGATATTCATGCCGCCGCCCGCCGTTACCCGGAATCCGTCACCGAGCACGCCGTCCCGGTAAAAACTCTCGATCATCTTGGCAAAGAACGCCGAATCCACAGCCTTGTCGCCCCGTGGAAATCCGCCCACGGTCTCAACAACAGTCGTCGAATCAAACATTCCGCCATACACTGCTGTACTGATATCTGCCATGTTTTCCTCCTGAGATTTAGTTTGTTTAGATTTTTTAGTAAAGGGGATACGGTCGCTTTTGAAAAAGCTCCGCAAAACTTTTATACGGACGAGGT
>JAFTPW010000011.1:0-2628 GCA_017463075.1 Clostridia bacterium | reverse complement strand
ATTATCTGGATAATGTCCTGCACGACAACCAGGATGATAGAGCACTTGATATTCTAAAGCCGGATCAGGATGATGGCTCTCCTGACGATCAGGATGTCCCCCGCAGCAACGATGCAGATGATGTTAATGAAGGAGAATAAGATAATGAGTGAAAGAAAAGCATGCTGCAGTAATCATTCTCCTGATTCGAAAAAGAACATGGAAATCCTCTGGCTGCGTTACTACAATGCCGTATTGCTCGAAAAAGGATTGATTACAGAAGATATGTTCAGAAAACTAGAACGCCAAATTTTGAATCGTCCTGCCGGTGTATCCAAGACAAGGTAGCCGGACTTACGCGCTCCTGCTCAAGTATCTGAAGTTTTGCTTCTGTTATCGACCTCAGTATGTCAGATACAATCCATCTTCCCTCTCTGAAGACTGCACTCAATGGTCGGTCAGAGAGGGATTTTGTATTGATCTCTGACCTCTGATTTAGCCGTGACTCAGCAAATCCCACTTACCCACGCAAAAAGAGAACCGCACGGATGCAGTCCTCTTTGCTGTATGATTCACTCACCCCAGCGGATACGGAATTTCCGAGAAAATATACTCCACCTCAAAGGCAGAATCGCCTTCGCGGAGCGTGATTTTCGTGGTTCCGAGCATGCCGCGGTCGTGGTAGTCACCGGTTCCCGTTTTCAGACCGTAGGTCAGGCGGATGCCGTCGTAATACGTGCTAGTCGCGACTTTATGCTGGTGTCCGGCGAAAATTCCGGTGCAGTTGACTTCCTTCGCCGCCGCAATCAGCTGTCCGTCCGTGGAAAAACCTCCGATTGCTTCTGTCGCCACACCCATGTCCCCTTCGCGATCCGCGTAGAACGGCCATTTTCCGTAGGTATCGCGGTACTTCTCCGCCACTGACAGATACGTCTCGACCGGCGGGACGTGCATGAACATCATAGAAGGCGTGCCCGGTGCGTATGCCGATATTCTCCTGCCGCAGTCCCTGATCCATTCGAGCTGATCCGGGAAAATCCCTTCCGTCTGCTGAAGATCGACGAGATCGGGAGTGTACGGGAGCAGGGATTCGCCGAAATTGTGCGGCTTCAGACGGCATCCGTTGGTGTCGAGCATATAGAAGACACACAGGAGCGCATTACCCTGCCGGATCCCGACGGTGTAGTTGCAGTTGCCGTTTTTCAGATTTCCCTCTTTCAGACAGCCGTATTTGGAATTTACGACCGCCTGTGACTGCCAGTGAACGCCCATCTGGCTTTCGTTGTCGTGGTTTCCGTAAATGCAGAGCCACGGAATCCGGAAGGAATCGAGGAATTCGATCATCTCCGTCCACAACTCGCCGCTGTCATCGGTTTCCCCGTAAATGTTGTCGCCCGTGAGAACGAGGATATCCGGATCCGTCTTCCGCACGCCTTCTTCGATGTACTGCCACGTTCTGGTGTATGCATCGGTCACGCCGCTTGTGAAAAAGGCGTTGTGAACCTGAAGAAACCGTCTGTCCGAGTCGTATTCCCTGCCGTCCGCATCGAAAAAGCGCTTCCGGATTCCCTTGTAAAGCATTGCCTGCGCGTCCGTGATCTGAAGGATTCTGACATCGCGCCCTTTTGGAACATCGATGATGCAGTCAATTCCGTCATATCCGTGACCGGATGAAATCATTACTGCCATACTGCTGCCTCCTGTTTTCCGTGAGAATCTCAATCGCGGGTTTGTTTTTCCTGATTTCTCATTGCCATTATACCATAACCCCAGCCCGCTGTCCATATTCCGGCTGAAATTCCGATGCCCCCGCCGTCCGCATGTTTTGCTTATATCCGCTCCGAATCAAAAAAACTCCGACTGTTTTCTTGCCATGGATTTCCGTTTATGATATAATGAAAGAAACAACAATATTCACTGATTTCATCAGGAGGAGACAATATGTATCAGCGTTTGCAGGATGTGCTGACAGGTCGGGAAGACAACTACATGCTCCCGTTCTACTGGCAGCACGGCGATCACACCGGAACCATTCCGGAGGAAGTACAGCGGATCTATGACAGCGGATGCCGTGCGCTCTGCGTCGAATCCCGTCCGCACCGTGATTTCTGCGGTGAAGGCTGGTGGCGCGACATGGACATCATTCTCGAGGAATCCGAAAAGCGCGGCATGAAGGTCTGGATTCTCGACGACGACCATTTTCCCACCGGACACGCCGTCGGTCAGGTCAAAAATCATCCCGAACTCCGCAGCTGGCAGCTGGTTGAGCGTCATGTGGATGTGATGGGACCTCTCACCGATGCGCTCCTCACCATGGACAACGGAAACGACGAGCATGTGCTTCTCGATGTCTACGCTTACCCGCGCGTGCCGTCCGATGAATCCGTCTGCCTTGAGGACTGCCGACCCGAGCCGATCCGCCTCACCGATGGCGTTTCACAGCGTTTTCTCCAGTTCTCACTTCCCGAGGGATGCTGGCGCGTATTCTTCCTCTATAAATCCCGCAGAGGCACCAACCATCCCGACTATATCGACATGCTCCGCGAGGAATCCGTAAAGCTCCTTGTGGATACCGTGTATGAGGCGCACTACGAGCATTATTCGAAGTATTTCGGCAGCACCATCGCCGGGTTCTTCTCGGACGAGCCT
>JAFTPW010000100.1:0-3299 GCA_017463075.1 Clostridia bacterium | reverse complement strand
CGCCTTCGAGGGACGCGTGCTCGTGATCGAGTTCGACATCACCGACTGCGTATTCCCGTTCCCGCACGTGTACGTCCAGATCGACGGCGGCGTGAAGGCTGAAACACAGGTTGACCGCTGGGTTCGCTTCGAGATGCCCGGCGACGGATACCACACCGCGAAGATCATCTACAAGGGCGGCAAGGAGATCCTCAACCGCTGGTACGAACCGCTCCAGGGCAAGGTCGCTCTGCTCGGATACAGCGCGGACGCATCCGCTGAGCTTGCTCCTGACAACCGGAAGACGATTGAGCTGGTCGGCGACTCCATTACCGAGGGCGTTCTCGTCGACGATCTGCGGTACTATCCTGCCGATCAGGACAACCGCATTTTCGAGGACGACGCAACCGGAACCTACGGCTGGCTGACTGCGGAAGCGCTCGGACTGCGTCACTATCACATGGGCTACGGGGCAACCGGTACAACCCGCGCGGGATGCGGTGCGGTTCCGAAGTGCGCGGACGCGTATCCCTACTGCTTCGACGGCGCACCCGTGACCTACGGACATCCGGATTTCATCATGATTAACCACGGCGCGAACGACAGAGGCGCTCCGGTTGAGAAGTACATCGAAGAATACCGCGCGCTGCTGGAGCTGGTGCGGACGACCCATCCCAACGCAAAGATCATCTGCCTGACCGCGTTCTGCGGCTGTCATCCCGATGCCGTGAAGGAAATGGTCGACGGCTTCAATGCGGATCACGGGGACGACGTCTATTTCGTGGACGCAACCTTGTGGGTACCGCTTGAACCCCTGCATCCCCTGCGCGACGGACATAAAATTATCGCGGACAGGCTCACTCCGATGCTGAAAGAGAGATACGGGCTGTAAATCCGTGCCGGCAAAACAAAGAAAGGACACCACACATGCGAAAATACATCTTCGATACCGACCTCGGCTCCGACTGCGACGACTGCGGTGCGCTTGCCATTCTCTGCGACGCCGTGAAGGATAACCGCGCCGAACTTCTCGCCGTGACGCACTGTACGTCCGAAATCTACGGCGCATACGGCTCAAAAGCAATTCTCGACTGGTTCGGCGTGGATTGTCCCGTCGGGCAGACCTCGCGGAAGGGATTTCAGGACGCCGACGCCGAAAAGCGCTACGGATACCCCATGACAGAGGACTACCTCACCGACCACGACGAGATCGACTTCCCGGATGCCGTCGCGGTTCTGCGCAAAGCTCTCGCCGATAACTGTGACGTGACCATGATTTTCGTCGGACCGCTCGGCAACATGGAGGATCTTCTCCGCTCCGGCCCCGACGAAATCTCACCGCTCGACGGCGTATCCCTCGTGAAGCAGTCCGTGCGCGAGGTCATCGTCATGGGCGGCGATTTCGGGGATTTCAGCCACGGCGAGTGGAACATCTACGCCGACATCCCTGCCGCGCAGTACATGAGCGAAAACTGCCCCGCACCCATCGTGTACTGCGGATTTGAAGCGGGACGCGATATCTTCACCGGCGCGACGCTGTGGGACTGCCCCGAGCGGTATCCCGTGCGCATCGGGTACTGGAATTTCTTCGGTCAGAAGCAGGGCGAGCGCAATTCGTGGGACCTTGTGACCGTGTACTACGCGCTCAATCCCGACGGCGACTGGACGCTGAGCGAGGAATGCGCAGTCCGCTTTGACGACGGCGGCAGAACCCTCGTCTCCGAAGGCAAGGGCGCAAAGCACGTCCGCCACAACGACGAAGCATGGCTGAAAACGGAAATGAACCGGATTATTGGACTCAAATGAGCCCGACTCAGATGAGCCCTGCTGAAATGAGCCCGGATGACCTTCTCGCGCTCTATAACCGTGCCGTTCCCGCGTCGTATCGCGTCACGGAAGAAGCCTTCGACGGACTCACCGACGGCGCGCACCTGATCCCGCATTTCACGCAAGGGTGCCTCACCGGGTACGCACTTCTCCGCGGCGCAAGCCTCACGCTCCTCGTTACCGATCCGGCACATCAGCGGCAGGGCATCGGCACAAGTCTGCTGAAACAGGCGCAGGCGTGGGCAAAATCCCGCGGAAAACGGCGGCTCATCCTCGGCGTCGGCAGCGATTACGTCATCCAGGGCGTCCCGACGGAGGAAAACGCGCATCTCTTCTTCGAAAAGCGCGGCTTCACATGCACCGGATTCACGTACGACATGACACTCTGCCTGACCGGATTTGACCGTACGCCGCCGTGCCCGGAGGAAATCGCGTTCCGCACGATGCCGGTGAACGATGCCGTCCTCGACGCGGTGGCGATGGTTGACCGAACGTGGAACGGCGTCTACGAATCCGCGGATGAGGATGTGCTCTGCGCCATGCACGGTGAGAAAATCGCCGGATTCTGCATTCCGTCCGCGTACAGGCGTTTTTTCCCCGACCGCGAAACCGGCTCCGTGTCGTGCATCGGCGTGCTTCCGGCATACCGCAGACGGGGAATCGGACTCGCCATGACCGCCCACGCCGCAAAACTCCTCCGTGATGACGGCTGCACCCGCGCGGAGCCTTTGTACACCGCGATCCCGCAGTGGTATGAGAAGCTCGGCTTTGCCGTGATGCACCGGCTGTGGATGGGAGAGTGTGGGATGTGAAGTCATGAAGAAAACGGAAAAACTGACGGAAAACGCGCAGGAACTCCGAAGCCGCATGACCCCGGAGGAGAAGCGCCTGTGGTACGATTTTCTGAAAAAACTCCCCGTGTCCGTCCATCGTCAGCACGTCATCGGCGGTTATATCGTGGATTTCTACATCGCGTCGCAGAAGATCGTGATTGAACTGGACGGAAACCAGCATCTCACCCCGGAGCATAAAGCCTCCGATGAAAAACGCGATCGGGAGCTGGGAGGAATCGGTATTATGGTTCTGCGATATGCAAACAGGAGCGTACGAAGCGATTTTTTCGGTGTGACAGCGGATATTCTGCGGCATCTCGGGCTGACATGGGAGGATCTGCGGGATTGAATCCTGCATGCGGAAGGATAATCACGCCTCATCCGTCACGATTTTTGGCAAAATCGCGCCACCTTCCCCACTGCGTTCGGCTATCTGAAACTTTTTGTGCCTGCTGGGGAAGGCTTCTTCAACTGTATGTTCCGCAGCATCGCCGGATATGCAGTGCTGTTTTCTGAAAAATACGCTTGCCTTAACCTCCATGCTGCGGGACTTGAAATTCAGGAAGCCTTCCCCCGCACATACTGGAAATTTGCACTGCACAAACGCAGTGGGGAAGGGGGACCGCACACTTTCAGCGAAAGTGGGTGGTGGATGAGGCG
>JAFTPW010000099.1:0-6514 GCA_017463075.1 Clostridia bacterium | reverse complement strand
GAGTGAACCGTAACATCGGATTCCGCCGCGCTGATGTGCCTGTTCCCTTCCGGCGTTCCGGTGAAGGCAAGCAATGTACAGGCCAGCAGGATGGAAATTAGTTTGGCAGGTGAGAATTTTTTCATCATACAATCATGGTCACCCGTTCCGCTGATGTCTGATGGCTGCGGACGGGATTTACTGTCTCAGGTATTTGGAGAGCGAAATGGAGGATCCGATAATGCCGGTGATGACGCCGATCACAAGGAATCCGTAAAGCAGAAGATTGCTGATTTCCGGGAACGGCATGATGGTAATCATCTGCAGGTCGGAGGTGAACATGGTTTCAATGTAGGAATAGATGTACCATTCGATGAAGTACGCGCTGATGGAGGCGAACAGACCGATGATGATGCCTTCGATCACGAACGGGAGGGAGATGAACCACCCCGTCGCACCCACGTAGCGCATGATGCTGATCTCGTTCCGGCGCGCGAATACGGACAGCTTGATGGTGTTGATGATGATGAACACGCTCACGACTGCGAGAATGGCGAGGAACCACACGAACACGAGCATGACGGCGCTCTTGACGTTTTCAATCTTCGAAGCGAGCTCCAGACGGTCGTTGACCTTGGTGATGCCTTCGATGAGGTTGAGCTGGTAGGTCAGGTTGGGCACCTTTTCGGTGTCGATGAACGTGATGACGTATTTGTCCGGCAGAGGGTTGGTCGATTCATCCACGTCGTCGTAGATTTTGTCGTACTTTTCCTTCATTTCCGCCAGACCCTCGGCTTTTGTGACCCGCGTGACGGATTCGATGTTGTCGAGCTTGCGGATCTGATCGCCGACCGTGAGGATTTCCTCCTCTGTTGCTTCGGTATTGCAGTAGACCACGATCTCGTTGATGAGACCGAACTGCTCGAGGTTTACGTCAATCGTCATGACCAGCAGCGCAAAGCCGCCGATGACGACGAGACAGCTCATCAGAACCGCGATGGAAGCGATGCTCATGACGCCGTTGCGCCAGAGTCCGGAGAGCGCCTGTCCGATGAAGTAGAAGAGGTTATAACGTTTCATTGAACATACCTCCCACTCTGTCCTCGACGATCAGGCCGTCCTTGAGGATGACAACGCGCTGTTTGTAGTAGTCAACCAGGTCCTTTTCGTGGGTGATGACGATGACGGTTTTGCCGAGCCGGTTGATTTTCATCAGAAGGCTCATGATTTCAAAGGACATTTTCGGGTCAAGGTTGCCCGTCGGCTCGTCCGCGATGATGACCTTCGGGTTGTTGGCGAGTGCTCTTGCGAGAACGACACGCTGCTGTTCACCGCCGGAGATTTCATGCGGGAACACGTCCTGCTTGCCGGTGAGGTTGACGGTGTTGAGGATTGCGGGAACGCGGCGTGCGATTTTCTTCCGCGGTGTGCCGACGACTTCCATCGCGAATGCGACGTTTTCGAACACGGTTTTCTTCGGGAAGAGGCGGAAATCCTGGAACACAACGCCAAGCTCGCGGCGGTAGTACGGCACACGCAGATCGGACATGTTCGCGAGGTCAAAATTTCCTACGGTGAGCTTGCCCGAGCTGATGCGTTCTTCCCGGAGGAGCAGCTTCATCAGCGTCGTTTTGCCGGCACCCGAGTGACCCACGATGAACACGAACTCGCCCTCGTCGATGTGCAGATTCACACCCTTGAGTGCCATCGTCCCGTTCGGGTAGGCTTTTTTTACGTTTACGAAATCAATCATAGAGTTCCTTTCTCGCGCTCCGGAAACCTGTGACGAATCCCCGGAAACTGCGCGGAAAAATGCTGCCGTTTTTATTGCGGACTGCACAACACGGCATGGTGAAGAGCACCTGCAATACAGGTATAACGACAGTTTACTATCGGATTTTTTGTACTTTTTGTATAAATTTTATGTACAAAGCGCAATAAAAACACTGAGGGAACAGAATCTTTGACGAAACTGTTCCCCTGATGCATTTCATATTATATCAGAAAACCACGGAAAATTCTACTGGCAAAATGCCGAATAATCGTGAACATTATCTGAATATTTAATTATATTGAAGGATCAATACTTGACGGGCTTGGTGGTGAGGTATCTCTTGACCATGAGCGCAACCTTGAAGGTGATGGCGTGGTCGAATTCTCTCAGGTCAAGACCGGTGAGCTTGCGGATCTTTTCGAGACGGTAAACGAGGGTATTTCTGTGAACGAAGAGCTTTCTGGAAGTTTCGGAAACGTTGAGGTTGTTCTCGAAGAAGCACTGGATGGTCATGAGGGTTTCGCGGTCCAGAGAATCGAGGGAGCCGTTCTTGAAGACTTCCTGAAGGAACATTTCGCAGAGCGTGGTGGGAAGCTGATAAATCAGACGGCCGATACCGAGGTTTTCGTAGGAGATGATATTCTTTTCGGTGTCGAATACCTTGCCGACTTCGAACGCAACCTGCGCTTCCTTGTAGGAGCGGGCGAGATCCTTGATGTTGTCAACAACGGTACCGATACCGATGGAAACCTTCACGTAGAATTCGGAATTGAGCGTATCCGCGATGGACTTTGCGATCTTTTCGATTTCCTTGATGTCGGTATTGGGCTTGACTTCCTTGACGAGGACGATGTCCTGCTCGCCGGTGGAGATGACGTAGTCCTTGTTCTTGTCCGGGAAGATGTTCTGAACCATATCAAAGGAGAGAACGTCGGACTTGGAATGGAACTTAATCAGGAATACGACACGGGTTTCCTCCGCGTTGAAGCGCAGCTCCTTGGACTTGATGTAGATATCGCTCGGGAGGATGTTGTCCAGAATGATGTTCTTGATGAAGGAATTCTTGTCGTACTTTTCATCATAGAGGTTCTTGATGTTGGAGAGAGATACGGCGAGGATGGTTGCGATCTTTTCCGCGTACTTGTCCTCTCCTTCGATGAAGACGATGTATTCCCACTTGGAACCCGCTCCGATGGGCTTGTAGGTATAGCCGCTCGAGGTGATGGCATCGGATGTATAAGCAAGCTCGTCGCGAACACCCTGTCTCATTTCTCCGATCTTGACAAGTTCGCTGCATGCGATGATTACGCCGTTGTCGTCGATCACGCCGATTACGCGGTCCACGGCATCCCTCATCTGATGAATGATACCCTGAAATAGACGATTTGACATATGCTGCCCCTTCCATTACTTATAATTTTTATGTCATTGTTAATACTACACTATATTTTACATTATAATTTGTAATTTTTCAATAGGGAATTGAGGATTTTTTATAGAAATTTCGAATTTTTTTCGCATTTCATCATCTTTTTGACAATGCGGGCGGGAATTTCTTCCAGTTAATGGCAATATCGGCTCCCATGCCGCCGGATTTTCGGAAAAACAGAAACCCGGCACACTCTGTTTCGGAGAATGCCGGGCTGTGAAAAACGGGATTATTTCTTATAGAGAATGATGGTGTAGATGTAGTACACCGCAAAGAGCACGCTGCCGATCACGGTCATGGTGTAGAACAGGAAGGGCACGCCGCGGAACCGGTCATAGAACATCACGGTCACGAAGACGTAGAGTGCGAGTGCGCTGATCATGGCGGGCGTCATGTATTGCGCGGAGGTGTCAATCTTCTTTACCAGCGTTACGGCGAGATATGCGAGGGAAAGCACGAGGCATGCGCCGAAGACGATCTGGAGCACGGGCAGCAGGGTTTCATGGAAGAAAAATTCGCGGTTCGCCTCGCTCCTGACAAAGTCAAAGAGGGATCCTACGATAATATCCGCCAGAATGATGATGAGGATACGGGAGAGAACGATTCTGCCCGCTTCATTCTTGGAAAGGGACGCCATTTTGTTTGCGCCCGCTGCTGCGTTCGTTTTGGTCATTTTCGCCATATTCATACACGACAAGCCGCCGGGTCTTCCCCATTGAGCGGCTGCTACGTTCAAATGTGCAGATGGATCTATGGATTAGGAAATTTCTGTGGACAGGGGTTCAGAGCTCGTACCTGCACGAGAGGCAGGAGAGCACAAAGGGTGCTGCGGTTTCGGTGCGGAGGATGCGTCTGCCGAGTCCGGTCATTTTCATGCCGTACTCTTTTGCGAGGGCTGCTTCCTCTTCTTCAAATCCGCCTTCGGGTCCGATCATGACAGCCGCCGTTTTCGGAGACGGGACTTCGTCGAAGAGTCCGGGAAGGGGTTTTGTGCCGCCGGCTTCGTAGCAGAAGAGCGGAAGATCACACAAAGCGGCTTCCGTCACGGCGTCTCTGAGAAGAATCGGCTCGCGCACGGTCGGGATCACTGCCCTGCCGCACTGTTTTGCCGCCTCATAGACGATCCGCTGCCAGCGTTCGGTCTTTTTGCGGTAGTCGGATTTCTCCAGCTTTACGGTGCACCGGGACGTGATGACGGGAACGAACTGTACCGCTCCAAGCTCCGTTGCCTTCTGTAAAACCGTGTCAAACCGGTCGCCCTTGACGAGTGCCTGATAAACGGTCACGCGGTAGGGCGGCTCATTTTCGGACATGCGGGAGGAGTGTACATCAAGCGTCACGCTCTGCCCGGTTTCCCGTACCGTTGTTTCGTATTCGGTCCCGTTTTCATCGCAGACGGTCACGTGCTCGCCCGGCTTCATCCGAAGAACGCGGGTGATGTGCGCGGCGTCGTCCCCTGTGACGGTGATGACCGTGCCGTTTTCATCGGCGGTGATCTGGGATGCGGTCACGAAAAATCTCGGCATGGCAGATGTCCTTTTTGCATGGTATTTAAAAATGAGCGCAAAAATCCTTTTTTACATACCCGGGTATTATAGCACAGAAAATCCGATGTGTCAAACCGTTTTCCACGCTTTTTTCCGGATTTCTCCATTCTATTCCGCCGTCATCGCAGGAATTTACAAATTATTCACAATTATTCCGTCCCATCAGCGCCAGAACAGGGGAATTTCCTTCCAGACGCCGCCTTCCATAGCCGCTTCGTGCGCGATGAGCCCGGGAACGGACATATCCATGGCGCGGACGACGTCGATGGGAGGCTTGGTATCGTTGATGACGGAATCGAGAAAATCGCGGACGAGGTAGTATTCGCTGGTGCCGTGACCGCCGAGCTTTGCCTCCGCCGGTGCATTCGGATCGGACGCCGAGACCTTCATGGGAACGCATTCCGTGTCTTCGCCTTCAATATATTTCAGACCGACGTTGTCGTAGCGTGTCCGTCCGCTCTCGAGGCATCCCTTCGTACCGTAGACGGAGTAGGTGCAGAGCGGTGTTTTGCGTGTGGCAACGGACGAGCGGCAGACCTTGATCGTGGCTCCCTTTTTGGTTCTGAAAAGTCCGACCTGCATGTCGATGAAGCCGGCGCCCTCGTGCGGGAGGATGGTTGCGCGGTTTCCGGATGCGGTGCAGGATACGATGTAATCATCAGGCATGAGCTGGAGAAGCGGACCGAGACTGTGGGAGCAGTAATGCAGGGGCGCCCGGTGGACCCTCCACTTCTCTTCCCCGGTTTCGGCGTCGATGATGAGATCGCGGATTTCGTGTACGTAGTCGGCTTCGGCGTAGTAGATATCACCGAGCTTGCCGGCATCCGCCATTGCCTTCCATTCGAGTGCAAAATGCATGTAGCAGCAGTTTTCCGCCATCATGTACTTGCGGTCGTGGGTGCGTACGGCGTTGAAGATGCGTTCACATCCCTCGAGCGTGGAGGCGGCGGTGACTTCGGAGAGCACGTGGCATCCGGCTTCGATGGCGTCGACGACTTCGTCCGCGTGATACGGCATGGGCGTTCCGAGCACGACGATGTCGCATCCGCTCCCGATGAAATTGCCGTAGTCGGTGAAGAGCGCGGTGTCAGCGAGTCCGTAGTCCCGTCCGTGCTTCGCGAGCTTTTCTTCGTTCGTGTCGCAGAGCGCGGTGACCTCGGTCAGGGGATTCTTCGTGAAGATGTTCCCGTAAGCCGTGCCGCGTCCGATGCCGACCAGACCTACCCTGAGTTTTTTCATGACAGTGTCCTCCTGTGGTGTGGTTTTTTATAGGTTGTATATATCCGCAATCGCGCGTGCAGTTTATGCCTCATCCACCACCGCATTTTCTCCGGAAAATACGGCGGTCCCCCTTCCCCATCACGTTGGTACGGTTTTGATTCTTCGTACATACAGGGGAAGGCTTCCTGAATTTCACGTCCTGCAGTCCTACGGGCATTCCGGGTGAATTACCGTAATATTACGCTTTATATTCGGCAATGCTGCGGGATGAACAATCCAATATGCCTTCCCCCGCAGGTATGAACGGTTTCAGTCCGCCTGACGGTGCGGGGAAGGTGGCACGATTTTTTCAAAAAATCGTGACGGATGAGGCGTGATAATTCCCATGAGGTGTGCTCTCACAGTGTAATTCCGGGTATATACTTTTCCACCCCATTCTACCGCATATTTATGAACATTCCCTATCGCATCCGTGACGGATGTGTGAACTGCATAAAATTCCGCAAATCGTGAAAAAATTATGAAGATTTATCCCTGAATTCATTGACAAACCACGTCAGGCTG
>JAFTPW010000098.1:0-7921 GCA_017463075.1 Clostridia bacterium | reverse complement strand
GTGTTGGTGTATTACGTTTTCTTCTGTAATTTTTTCAGAATCTCGCCGATTTCGCGGTTGACGGAGATGACTTCGTCGTGGAATTCCCGTGCCGAGAGACGCAGGACGCCGGATTTGACCGCCTGAAGCTGGATCATGCCGTCGGAGGTGACTACCCGCACCGAGTGATCGCGCCCGATTTCGTAGGTCAGCCGCTCGATGTACGTGTCGCCAAGCTCGCCTTCCTTTGTGTAGACGACGTGGAGTCCGTGGTGATCGAATTTCCGCTCGACGGCACCCATCACGTTGTACGCGTCAAAGACCACGATCATGTCCCGCTTCGTGTACGCCTGATAGTTCGCCAGCACGTCGAGGAGCTGATTCCGCGCGCCTTCGAGATCCACTTCGGCAAGGGCTGCCAGCTCGTCCCATGCGAAAATGACGTTGTACCCGTCCACGATGTAGAGGGATTTTTTGTGCCGGATCGCGCGTCCGTCGGTTGTTACGGCCTGCTTCACTTCACCGTAGATTTTGCGGCGGATTGGTCCGAATTCGCGCTCCATGATGGCTTCCAGCTCTTTTTCGTCGATGTTCAGATTCTTCCGGATCACCGAAGGCTCCGGCGGCACTTCAAGCAGATCGAGCGCGTCGTCCTTTTTGAGCTTCATGCTCTCGAGATGCTGGTACTGATGCACCGCGTTCCACGGGACGATGACACCCGCGCCGTGCGAGCAGAAGACGGAGTCGGGCGTGTTGTCCATGTCGGATTCCGGATCGTATGCGAACTGTGCGAGGACTTCGTCCGTGTTGTGGCAGGGGAAATAGCCTTCCACGCGGCAGGAGAAGCGTCCCTTGCCGTGGGTGTATGCCGCAACTTCACGCGCGTAGTCGCCGATGGTGGAGACCGGTGCGCGCCCTGTGAGGACGGAGGTACCGATTTCGGCTTCGTGTTCATCGAATGTACCGTCACGCGCGAGGATGTCCGAGATGGCACGGCCCACGCATTCGCCGGGAAGCTCCAGACGGAAGGTGTAGTACGGCTCCAGAAGCACGCATTTTCCGGCATCGCGGAGCTGCATCAGACCCTGACGGACGGCGCGGTAGGTTGCTTCCCGGAAGTCCCCGCCGACGGTGTGTTTCAGATGTGCCCGCCCCGTCACCAGCGTGATTTTCATGTCCGTGATCGGAGAACCGGTCAGCACGCCGAGATGCTGTTTTTCCTCCAGATGCGTCAGGATCAGCCTCTGCCAGTTGCGGTCGAGGAAGTTTTCACTGCATACCGTGTCGAATACGAGTCCCGCACCGCGCTCCAGCGGCTCGAAGATGAGATGCACTTCCGCGTAGTGGCGCAGGGGTTCGAAATGCCCGACACCTTCGGCGGATGCTGTCACCGTTTCGCGGTACATGATCCGTCCGTCGTCAAATTCCACATCCACACCGTAGCGTTCGGCGATGAGCGAGATGAGAACCTCCGTCTGCACCTCTCCCATGACCTGCGCGTGGATTTCCGAAAACCGCTCGTTCCACACGACATGCAGAAGCGGCTCTTCTTCCTCAAGCTCACGCAGCTTCACGAGCATGGTCTGCGGATCGGTGTCCTTCGGCAGACGGATGCGGTAGTTCAGAACGGGCTCGAGACATGGGGATCCCGCAGACAGTTCCGCACCGAGACCCTGCCCGGCGTAGGTCGACGACAGTCCCGTGACACAGCAGACCTCGCCCGCACGGATTGTCTCCGCGGTTTCGAATTTCGCGCCGGAGTAGAGCCGGATCTGGTTCACCTTTTCCGATTTTTCCTCGTCCCCGGAACGGTAGGTCAATGTCTGGCGCACGTTCAGCTGTCCGCCGGTCACTTTGAGGTACGTCAGCCGTCCGCCCTGCGGGTCATGCGCGATTTTGTACACTCGTGCGGCGAAGTCTTCGCGGTAGGTTTTCTCGGTTGTGAGCCGTTCCAGTGCGTCGAGGAAGGTCTGGATTCCGTCAAGGCGCAGTCCGCTGCCGAAGAAGACGGGGAAGAGCTTCCGCTGTGCGATCAGGCGTGCGGTGCTTGCGTCATCGACCTCGCCGGTTTCCATGTAGGTTTCCAGAAGATCCTCGTCGCACATTGCAATCTGCTCGTCCCGGTCGCTCTCAGCCGAAAAATCCACGCATCCCGCATCGAGATGGGAAGAGAGATCCGCCATCACCGCGTTTTCGTCCGCACCCGTCAGATCCATCTTCGTCACGAAAACGAACGTGGGGACAGCGTACCGTTCCAGCAGATGCCAGAGCGTTTCCGTGTGCGCCTGTACGCCTTCCGAACCGCTGATGACGAGGATTGCGTAGTCCAGCACCGACAGCACGCGCTCCGTTTCCGCGGAAAAATCCACGTGTCCCGGCGTGTCGAGGAGGGTCACGTTCATCTCCCCGTAGGACAGCCGCGCCTGCTTGGAGAAAATCGTGATGCCCCGCTCCCGCTCGAGATCGTGGGTGTCGAGGTAGGTATTCCGCCAGTCCACGCGTCCCAGCTTTTTGATTTTGCCCGTGGTGTACAAAAGTGCCTCGGACAGGGTGGTTTTTCCCGCGTCCACGTGTGCGAGGATTCCGATGACCTGATTCATGGGTGCTCCTTTGGTTGAAACTGAATATCGTATTATACCACACTCCGCCGGCATATTTCCAGTGTACTTTGTAAATTGCGCGGATTTATGCCGAAAAACGAAAAAAAGAGCGCAAAATACGCTCTTGATTTCGGTTTATCGGTTTCTGTTCACATGATCCAGCGTAATCACGTACGGGTCATTGTAAATCTCCCGCAGAACCGCCGGGTCGTTGTGATGCAGAATGTGCTCCGTGTGCCATGTGAGGAACCATACCCAGTCCGTGCCGGCTTCCCTGAGCTGAGCGGCCGTCGGGATTCTGCCGCATTCGTGGAAACAGACGGGCATTCTGTCCCCGACCACGTCAAGCACAGCGTTCCACAGATTCGGATTCGCGCCGTCGTGGTAGGAATCCGCACCTGCGATGTCGACGTATTCGTCCCCGGGATACCAGTCCCCGTAATTCACGCCGTTCTGACACCAGCCGAGCACCCAGATGAGGTTGTCAAGGTGCCAGTGATTCACGTATCGGTCGTACAGGATCCGCCACAGCTTTCTGAAATTGTCCGCGCCGCCCTTGCCCCACCAGAACCATCCGCCGTCGAATTCGTGGAACGGACGCCACAGCACGGGGATCTTTTTTTCGTTCAGTTCAGCGAGTGCCGCCGCTCCTTTGTCCATGCCGCGGATGAGGGCGTCGTATTCGGGTGTGCCTTCGGTCAGTGCGCGTTCCCAGTCCGGGAGGACGGTGTTCATGCATTCGCTCCAGCTTCCGGAAAAGTCGCATCCGCAGTGCCAGCAGACGGAAACAATCCCGCCGCGCTCATGCCACTTCACGGCACGTCGGTTCACACCCGCGAAGTCGTCGTTCATGTAGTCCAGACCGCGCAGGGCAGGGTATTTTCCGGTCTTTTCGAAGATGTAGTCGAATTCGTATTCCTCCGAGCCCATCCACGTGGATTCCTGCTGTCCGCTGAGGATGTTTCTGCCGTATAAGCCGCAGATATAGTCAAAAAGCTGCCGTGCTTCGGGGGATGCATTGGGATTGGTCAGTTTCATGATATCACCTCCGTCCGTTTGGTTGTCAGCCGATCAGGGGAGTCAGCAGTTCCTTGGCACGGCGGATGTCTTTGATCTGCTTTTCGCCGCTGATTTCCCGCTCGATGGTGATCGCACCGTTGTAGCCGGCGTGACGTACAATCAATCCGATTTTCATAAAATTCTCCCTGTATCGTTGAGATTTTGTTCCGGATCCATTATAGCAGATTTTCGCCTGCAATGCAATGCCCTGAGGGAAGCAGAAAGGGAATGCATTCCTGAGAACACACTCCCTATGGGTTGTTATTTCTGTTTTCCGGCATCGCGGCAGGATCCTTTGCATGAGCCGTGATTCTTTGCGCACTGCTTTGCATAGGGACAGCCCACACAGGTCACGCCGCGCTTCTTTTCACGATAAAGATAGAAGACGATGCCTGCGACGATGCACAGAAGAATGATTGTTGCGATGAAATCTGTCATATACAATACCGTTTCTTTTTGTGTTATGGTTTACTTTTTGCCCGTGAGTGCGTATTCCGCCTGCATCTTCTGTTCGGTGCTGCGGATCAGATTACGATGGAATTTGAGTTGTGAGTTAAGCATCATAATCGGCGGATTTGCCGGGAATCCGGCGGTTAGTGGCGGCTAACTGCTGAGCGAAAAAACAATCAGCGGATTGTCTTTCCATCGTCCGATGCTGATGTCAGATGATGATGGCTTCTGCCAGCTGATTGTCGATGTTGTATCTGCCGTCCTTGATGGATACCGTGCAGCCGCCTTTGCGATGGGCGATTACCGTAATCGTTTCGCCGCTGTAACATCCGAGGGAAAACAGAAATGCATCCAGTTCTTCGTCATCGGTTTCGATTGCCTTGATGACGTATTCCTTGCCTTCCACTGCTTCTTTCAGATTCATGATATCACCGTTGTTTCACATTGCTGTACTGTCAATTGCTTCGATTAGTGCAGGCTAACTTGCGGGATACAAATATGGTTAGCCTTTCCTAATCTCCCTAAGTATAACACGCCGGGAATGCTTTGTCAAGATGTTTTCAGAAGATTCTTCAAATAAATGTGAAAAATCCGACTGCGGCGGGGATTTCTGCTGTATTGTATGCGCTGTGCGGCGGTGGTATGCCCCTGTTTTCAGCGCCGATTCTGTTGTATTATTTAATTTAGCGAAAAAATTATTCGGGAAAAATCGAAATGACTCTTGAAATGCTGAAAAAGGTGTGATATAATAAAGGTAAATAATAAGACTAATTAAAAAATAGCTCGAAAAAATATAAGGAGGCACCTGACACATGGACGCCAAGAACTATGACGCATTGAGACTTGAAAATCAGATCTGTTTTCCTTTGTATGCGGCATCGCGCGAGATTATCCGCCAGTACCGTCCTTTTCTGGATAAACTCGATCTGACCTACACCCAGTACATCACGATGATGGTCATCTGGGAGGTAAAGCGGATCAACGTCAAGGAGCTGGGCCGCAGACTGTATCTGGATTCCGGCACTCTGACACCCCTTCTCAAGAGCCTTGAAGCGAAGGGATTTGTACACCGTTCCCGTTCCAAGGAAGACGAGCGCGTTCTGAACGTTGAGCTGACCGAAGCCGGCGCTGCTCTTCAGGATGAAGCACTTGCGGTTCCCGGACAGATCATGGGCTGCGTGAAGCTCGATCCGGAGGAAGCGATGACGCTCTACCGTCTGCTGTACAAGATTCTGGAAGGCGGCGAAGAGGAAGAATAATTCCGGGAAATTACAATTAATTATATACCGGGCATTGACAAGCGGCGCGGGATGTGGTATAATTCTCCGAGTGAGGGAGTAGCAAGCGCATCCCGTGCGCAGCAAGTCAACATACTGGCATTTTGCCTGGCTTGCTTTAATTTGCGAGACTCATGTATGCTTTTTTCTGTGCGTACATGGAGTCTTTTTATTTTCCTTCGGAACAGATCGGACGCCGGGTATCGCACTACGCGGCTTTTTTTGCGGAAACATATCGTTTTTTGGATAAGTAGGAGGAATTCAAAATGAATCTCGGATTTGCGCTGGTGTTCAACAGCATCCTGCTCGGCGTGGGACTTGCCATGGACGCGTTTTCGGTGTCCCTCGCGAACGGACTGAACGACCACGGCATGAAGCGGAGCAAGGTCTTCGGAATCGCCGGCATGTTTGCGTTTTTTCAGGCGCTGATGCCCATGATCGGATGGGTCTGCGTCCACACATTCGTGCAGTATTTCAAGGCATTTGAGAAGTTCATCCCGTGGATTGCGCTGGCGCTTCTGCTCTTCATCGGCGGCAAGATGCTGATGGAAGGACTGAAGAACGACTGCGATGACGGGGAATGTCACGGCGTCGGCTTCTGGGCGCTCGTGGTGCAGGGGATTGCGACCTCGATTGACGCACTCTCCGTCGGCTTCACGATTGCGGACTACAACTGGCTGGAAGCTCTGCTCTCCGCGCTGATTATCGCGGCGGTGACGTTCTTCATCTGCTGGGCGGGTGTCGTCATCGGACGGAAGTTCGGTACAAAGCTTGCATCCAAGGCGTCCGTGTTCGGCGGAATCATCCTCATTTTCATCGGAATTGAAATTTTCATCAGCGGCATGATCGGCTGACGGAAAAACAGAGCCTGTTCTCACGTGACACCACGCGGGACGGGCTCTGTTTTGTTTATCGGTTCCGGTAAAGTGCGTCCGCGTCGCCGTCGTAGTCCCCGAGCTTGCTGATGACTTTTTTCAGCACACTGCCCTCAGAGACAAGCTGACCCGCGATGATGTCGTCCTCTGTGATCTTTGCGATGAGGATTTCTCTCGCTTCGGCACGGGCATCCGCGAACTGTTTCTTGTATCCGCCGCGTTCACGGTCGTAGATGATGACCATGGAGCCGTCCGGGAGCTGACCCATGTCAGGGTAGGAGACGTTTTTCCGCTCATCCAGCAGGAGCTTGTACGGCCATGTCGCGCCGTCGTCCTCGGAGAGCATTGCGGTGAGATTGTTCCGTCCGGTGAAGTCATAGTGGTTGACCATGAGGAGTCTGCCGGATTTCAGCCGCCGGATGTGGAAACGCGATGACGGGCCTTTGTGCTGTGACGGAACCCCGTCCGACCATGTCACGCCGCCGTCTTTTGACTGCGCTTCTGCGATGCCGTATTTCGTGCGCGACAGCATGACAACGGTGCCGTCGGACTTTTCGTAGACCATGTGCTCGTCAAAACTGCGGTTTTCGATGAACGGACCGCCGAGCTTCTCGAATGTCATGCCGTTGTCGCGGGTGCGGTAAACGTAAGGCGCGGTTTCGTCCCGTCCGCTGACCTTGTCCGAGAGCACGGCAACATACGGCGCCCAGACCGCGATCGGGAACAGCCACGAACCGTCGGAGAGCACTGTGGGCTTGTTCATCATGATGTCCTCGCCGATGATGCGCGCATCTTCCCAGATGAGCTCGTCCGCGTCGGGATTGCGACAGACAGCGGCATACACGGCGTGATCCGGCATCAGCGACCAGATGAACCACAGCGCGCCCGTCGGGTCAAGCCACAGTGCGGGATCGTAGCAGCGGTGTTCCTCGTCGCAGCAGGCGCAAGCAATCCGCTCCCATGTGTCTCCGCCGTCATCGCTCCGGTGAAGCAGGCAGTAGTTGCCGAGCTGTTCGGTCACGCCGCCGGAGTAGTACACGGCGAAAATCCTGCCGCCGGAGGTGCATTCCACGGACGGGATTCCCTGCCAGATGCGTTTTTCTTCCCGGTATTCGTACAGTTTTTCGCGGTCGGTGATGAGCATGACAGTACCCTCGTTTCTTTTGAAGTTTGTTTTTCTTCATTATATCAATCCGCAGCCGCGATGTCAACGGCTTCTGGTGCATTTTCCACGGTCAAACCCGCGTTTCGGCGGAAAAGATTGTCGGGTTGACAGTTGATTTCACAGGGGGCGCGTGGTATAATTATGGAAAATTTCTGACGCCACCGGAGGGAGTCTCATGCATATCAGAAAAGCTCAGGAAAAGGATCTGCCCGCACTGCTCGCGATTTACAATCACGAAGTGGTCAGCGGATGCGCCACACTCGACCTCAATCCCCGTACCATGGAGGAATGGCAGGCGTGGTACCGTGCGCACAACGTGGACAATCATCCCCTGTACGTGTGCATCGTCGACGGAAAAGCCGCCGGATATGCCTCCCTGTCCCAGTACCGCCTCAAGGAAGCCTACAAATCCACTGTGGAGCTGAGCATCTACGTCGCGCCCGATCACCGCGGTGAGGGTATTGCGTCTGCGATGATGGAGTACCTCATCAACGAAGCCAAAGCGGAGCCGTCGAT
>JAFTPW010000097.1:0-5060 GCA_017463075.1 Clostridia bacterium | reverse complement strand
CGATGAGTTCGCCGACTTCTTCTGCTTCCACGGGCTTGCCGTCGGGAGACACGATTTCCGCCTCCCAGAGATAGCCGGGAATACCGATTGCGCCGACCTTGTGGATGTTTTCCACGCCGAGGTGAACACAGCCGGGGCCGATGGATTCGGAAAGACCGTAGTTGGTGTCGTAGTCATGGTTCGGGAAGACATCATTCCAGCGCTTGATGAGGGACGTAGGAACTGGCTGTGCTCCTATATGCATCAGTCTCCACTGGGAGAGGCGGTAGTCTTCGAGCTTCACGTCGCCGCGGTCGATGGCGTCAAGAATGTCCTGCGCCCACGGAACGAGGAGCCATACAATGGTCGCTCTTTCTTCGGATGCGGCACGGAGGATCCATTCGGGGGACACGCCCTTGAGAATGACCGCGCGGCTGCATGAGAGAAGGCTGCCGAACCAGTGCATTTTCGCGCCGGTGTGGTAGAGCGGAGGAATGCACAGGAACACGTCGTTGCGGTTCTGGCTGTGGTGATTCTGTTCGGTCCGGCAGGAGGAGACAAGCGCGGCATGACGGTGGAGAATCGCCTTCGGGAAACCGGTGGTGCCGGAGGAGAAATAGATCGCCGCGTCGTCATTTTCGTCGTATTCGACAGCGGGAGCGCGGGAAGAACAGTAGGTCACCAGCTCGTCGTAGCTGTCGGCAAATGCGGGAGCGTTTTCACCGACGAAGAAGCGGTTCTTCAGCAGGGGCAGATCGAGGAAGACGGATTCCACGCGCTCGGTGAATTCGGGGCCGAAGATGAGCACGGAAACATCCGCCAGCTCGGAGCAGTACTTGATTTCGTCCGCGGAGTAACGGTAGTTCATGGGAACAGCAAGTGCGCCGGTCTTGAGAACACCGAAGTAAATCGGCAGCCATTCAAGGCAGTTCATGAGAAGAATCGCAACCTTGTCACCCTTCTTTACGCCGCGGGTCATGAGCAGATTCGCAAAGCGGTTTGCTTTGATGTCGAAATCGCGCCATGTCATTTCACGACGGTATTTGCCGCCGGGCGTGGATTCAATCAGAGAAAACTCACGCCATGTGGTGTTGGGACTGGGCTGGTTGGCGGGATTGATTTCCACCAGAGCCACTTCGTCCGGATGGAGACGGGCGTTCCGTTCCAGAAAATCGGTTATAACCATGATAAAATGTATCCTTTCATGATGGCAATTGAAAATAAAAAAAGTCCCCGGCTTGTTCAGCAGAGGACGGAAATTCCGTGGTACCACCTCAGTTTGCCAGACCCTTGCGGGAATGACCTCAGCAGGCACGCATTGATGCCCTGACGGAATAACGCTCGTCAGACGTCACAGCCTACTGAAAAAGGTTCGGTGTGCTGCTCGGGGAATGTATTCACGCACCATTCTTCATGACTTGCACCGACCGTCATTTCTCTGCGGAAGTCCGTATGCGCTACTGGTTTCCTGTCATTGCATTTATACCAAAACAGTATAACACATTCTTCATGAAATGTCAAGGTATAATCCCCCGGATTTGTCGGAATTCACAGGAAATTCACCGAAATGCACAGAATTCAGTTGTCTTCTTCGTCGTGTGCGTCAAGAAGAAGCTGTTTCAGCGGATCGGCGGAGGAAAGATACCGGATCGGCACACCGTTTTCGCGAAGCGCGGCTATAAAATCCTGCTCCACGGCATCACAGGAACGGCGGAATGCATCGAGATCACGCCCATTCCACGCCTGCATGAGATCGAACGTCTGCCCGATGGTGATTTTCGCGTAATCCAGGTCGTGCTGGAGGGATGAGGCGGCAAGAAGCGCACCCTCGGCATCTCCGGCATCACAGCACCGGCGGATCTTGTTCCAGTGGGACGAAATTTCCTCGTACATTCCCGTGCAGTGTGCGGCGAGTCCGGGTTGTCCGGTATATTGCACAAACTGCCCGTGTACGAAGGCTTCCGTGGACTGAATCAGGCTTTTGCAGATGGCAGCTGCATTTTCCGGTTCCCGTACGGCACGGCGGTAATTTTCGATGAAGTTTTCCGGAAGACGCGGGTATTGCGCGATTTCTTCAGGAATCTTTTTCGCGCCGTATTTCAGGTACCGACGGTTCACGAAGCAGACCGCGTTGACCAGCTCCATGAGAATCCCGCCGATCGAAGCCGTCTCGCCGAGGCACAATGTCCCGTAGAAATTCTTCGCATTGGTGACGAATTTCAGTGCGGGTTCGTAGTCGTGCGCGCTGAGCGGCAGCTCCGTGACCCGGCGTGCATTATTCCGCATCAGCTCGTAATTTTTCCGGTCTTCCTCAGAGCCGGCGTAAACGAGCTCCGAATCCGCGAGAATCGATACGCGCATGTCTTCCCATCTCAGCATCGCGCGGAGTGTCTCCCAGCCGGTGCACCAGATGTCGTACCCGATGCCGCCGAGGATGAAGGTTTTTGCGAGATTCCGCCCCGTCCAGTTCTTCGGAATGAAGTGAATGTCCAGATCGGATTTGTCGTCCGCAGTTCCGTTGAGCGCGGAGCCGTAGACGATCATGAGCGCAATGTCGTCCGCGTATTTTTCCTTCACTGCGGCGAGGATTGCGTCAAGAACGTCTTTGAGATGGTCAGGCATCGTCTTCCTCCCTGTGTACCGGCTGATTTTGTGCGTTTCCGAGCAGCTTCAGCGCATCGTAAATCCCGGCAAGCGGTATGATTTCCACACCGGACTGCTCGAGGGTTTCTTTGTTTTTCAGTGCCGCACGTTTCGGCAGAGCAATTTTCGTGAATCCGAGACGGAATGCCTCGTTGACGCGCTGTTCAATCGACGCAACTGAGCGGAATTCGCCCGACAGACCGACTTCGCCGAATGCAATCACATCATCCGGTACGGGAATATCGCGAAGGGACGAGATCATCGCCAGACAGCAGGCAGCGTCAATCGCAGGCTCGTCCAGCTTCATACCGCCGATGACGTTGAGATACACGTCGCTTGTGGAGAATTTCAGCCCCAGCCGCTTTTCCAGAACCGCGAGGAGCAGGCACATCCGGTTGTAGTCGATGCCGTTTGCAGTGCGCCGGGGAGCAGGGAAGACCGTCGGCGTCACGAGAGCCTGAATTTCCGCGATGAGAGGACGGCTGCCCTCCATGATGCACACAGCACAGCTCCCGCTCACACCGGACGGACGGCCTTCGAGAAGCATCGCCGAGGGATTTGCGACCTCTTCCAGTCCGGTTTCACACATCTCGAACACGCCGATTTCGTTCGTTGAGCCGAAACGGTTCTTGATCGCTCGGACGATGCGGTGCGGCTGACGGCGGTCGCCTTCGAAGGAAATCACGGCGTCAACCATGTGTTCAAGAACCTTCGGACCTGCAATGCCGCCTTCCTTGTTCACGTGCCCGACGATGAGAACCGCACATCCGTCGGTCTTTGCCTTGGCGATAATCATGGATGAGCACTCCCGCACCTGTGTCACACTGCCGCTCATGGAAGTCGAAACGTCGGTGTAGATGGTCTGGATGGAGTCCACGATCATGATATCCGGCTTGATTTTGTCGTATTCCGCAAGAATATCGTTGATGCTGGTCGCGGTGAGGATGTAGAGAAATTCCGCGGAGATTCCGAGCCGATCCGCGCGCATCTTGAGCTGACTGCCGGATTCTTCTCCGGAGACGTAGAGCACTTTGCACGAATCTCCGACCTGACCGCAGAGCTGCATCAGAAGCGTGGATTTGCCGATGCCCGGTTCGCCCGCAAGCAGAATCACGGAGCCTTCGACAAGTCCGCCTCCGAGTACGCGGTCAAATTCGCCGATTCCGGTGCTGTGGCGCAGGTACTCCGGCAATTTGAATTCACTGAATTTGGACGCACGTTCACGCTCGCCGGTGACGGTGGGACGCGCGGTTGCGTGAGTGGATGCGGTTTTCGCGGGTTGGGTGTAGGTCTCCTCCTCAAAGGAATTCCACGCGCCGCACTGGGGACACTTGCCGAGCCATTTCGCGCTCTGATAATCGCATGCACTGCATACGTAGACGGTTTTCTGTTTCATGGTTTCGTCCTTTTTCTTCATTATACTTATATTATACAGCGGAAACGGCGATTTGGCAAGACCCAATTACGGCGTGCCGCTCACCCACTCCATGGATGCGGCGAAAACCGAGGCGGCGAGCTTCACCTGATACGCCGGATCGCACAGATTCGCACATTCCGCGGGATTGGAGAGGAATCCGCATTCCACGAGCACCGCCGGCATCTGAATCCGGTCGAGAATGTAGATCGCCTGCGTGGCTTCCTTGATTTCGCGTTCGTTTTCCGGCATCAGATACTTGCGCGCGTAGGTCTGGATCAGCCGTGCGGCGTTTTCCGAACCGGCGGCGTTGGGCGTGTAGTACACCTGCAAACCCTTGTATTTCTCCTGCGGGAATTTGTTCATGTGAATCCCGACGAAGAGGGACGCACCCGATTCCTCCGCCATCCGCAGACGGTTTCGCAGATCGTAGGTTTTCTTTTTACCTGCGTAATCCTCGAGATCGTCGTACGCGTCGTACAGGAGAATGTCGGAATTGCGCGTGAGCTGAACGTTCTGGCCGAAGATGGTGCAGATGTCGGCGAGATTGCGCGAAACGGTCAGATTCAGATCCTTCTCAAGGATGTTCCCGACCGATGCGCCGCCGTCCTCTCCGCCATGTCCCGGGTCGATCAGAAGTACCGGGGAAGGGGATTCGGTTGACGCCTGCGCGATCTCCGGGACGGTGTACTCCACGGCGGCATGCCCGAGAATCATGCAGGCGGACGTGAAGAGAAAAGCGAAAAGAACGTAGTTGACAGCGGTGCGTGCGGGCAGTTTCATAAGCTCCTCCGGGGTTTTTGATGCAGTATATGCGGTTGAGAAGAGATTTATGGTATAATAGAAAAAATGATTCCGATCTGGGACAAAACGTGCTTTCCGTCTGTATTGTTATACAGAACCGGTTCAAAACAACATAAAGGACGTGACGCCATGAGTGATTATCAGGAGGTTTATACGCGTAATGCTCCGCGGGTGTACCGATTGTGCTATTCCCGATTAGGCAACCGTGAAGATGCGGAGG
>JAFTPW010000096.1:0-5459 GCA_017463075.1 Clostridia bacterium | reverse complement strand
CGGTCTCCGCGCCGACTTCGTCCTCATCGAAAACAAGGAAGCTCCCGTCCGCAAAGCCGTATACGCCGGCGGCGTGAGAGTTTAAGCAATCATTAAATTAATTCTGGAGAACACCATGGCTGAAAAATACTATATAACTACCGCGATCGCGTATGCGTCCACCAAGCCGCACATCGGCAACACCTACGAAATCATCGCGACCGACGCCATCGCACGCTACAAGAAGGCGCGCGGTTATGACGTTTTCTTCTGCACCGGTACCGACGAACACGGTCAGAAAATCCAGGACAAGGCAGCCGAAGCCGGCGTTTCCCCGAAGGAATTCGTTGACGGCGTTGCGGGCGAGATCAAGGGCATCTGGGATCTGATGAATTCCAGCTACACCCACTTCATCCGCACCACCGACGACTACCACGAAGCGGCTGTCAAAAAGATCTTCAAAAAGATGTACGACAAGGGCGACATCTACAAGGACCAGTACGAAGGCTGGTACTGCACACCCTGCGAATCCTTCTTCACCGAAACCCAGCTCGTTGACGGCAAGTGTCCCGACTGCGGCCGTGAAGTGAAGATGGCGAAGGAAGAAGCATACAAGTTCAACATGGGCAAGTACGCCGACCGCCTCATGAAGCACTTCGAAGAGCACCCGGAATTCCTCGAACCCGAATCCCGCCGCAAGGAAATGATAAACAACTTCCTCAAGCCCGGACTTCAGGATCTCTGCGTTTCCAGAACCAGCTTCTCCTGGGGTATCCCGGTGGAAAAGGATCCCAAGCACGTCACCTATGTGTGGCTCGACGCGCTGACCAACTATATCACCGCAATCGGCTACGATCCCGACAAGTCGTGGGAAGACCAGCCCGAAAAGTTCAGGAAGAACTGGCCAGCTGACGTACACGTCATCGGCAAGGACATCGTGAGATTCCACTCCATCTACTGGCCGATCTTCCTCATGTCCCTCGAGCTGCCCCTGCCGAAGAAGATTTTCGCACATCCGTGGTTCAACTTCGGTGCGGACAAGATGTCCAAGTCCCGCGGCAACGTGGTTTATGCGGATGATCTCGCAAAGCGTTTCGGCGTTGACGGCGTGAGATACTACTGCCTCGCGGAAATGCCCTACGCGACCGACGGCTCCATCACCTACGAATCCATCGCGTCCCGCTACAACACCGACCTTGCAAACAACCTCGGCAACCTCGTTTCCCGTACCGTTGCGATGACCAAGAAGTACTTCGACGGCGTCATCCCGACTCCTCACGGCGACGAAGGCGTTGACGGTGAACTGAAGGAAGCTGTGAACACCGCTGTCAAGAGCTTCTGCGACAACATGGACACCTACCACATCGCGGACGCCTGCGCAGACGTATTCACCATGCTCCGCCGTGCGAACAAGTATATCGACGAGACCGCTCCGTGGACTCTCGCAAAGTCCGAGGAAACCAAGGCGCGCCTCGAAACCGTTATCTACAACCTTCTCGAAGTCATCCGCATCGGCGCGGTTCTGCTCTCTTCCCTCATGCCCGCAACTGCTGACTCCATCTTCTCCCAGATCGGCTCCGACCTCCGCGATTTCGACTCCGTAAACAATTTCGGCGGTCTCAAGTCCGGTGCATCCGTCGGCGAATCCACCGCTCTGTTCGCAAGAATCGACGAAGCTAAGATGATGGCTGAAATCGAAGCGGAACGTGAAGCTGCAAGAAAGGCCGCTGAAGCTGCTGAAAAGGCTGCCGCGAGACCTGAAAAACCCGAAGGCATCGCGCAGATCGGCATTGATGACTTCATGAACGTGGAACTCCGCACCGCGCAGATTCTCGAATGCGAAAAGGTTCCGAAGGCGAAGAAGCTCCTCAAGCTCAGGATCGACCTCGGCTACGAAGAACGCACCGTTGTCTCCGGCATCGCGAAATTCTACGAACCCGCAGCGCTCATCGGCAAGAAGATCGTCGTTGTTGCCAACCTCAAGCCCGCTGTTCTCTGCGGCATCGAATCCAACGGCATGATCCTCGCATCCGGTGATGAACAGGTCCGCGTGATCTTCCTCGATCCCGAAACTCCCAACGGAGAAAGAGTTCACTGATGCATCCCCTTATTGATTCACATGCACATTACGACGACCACCGGTTCGAAGAGGAATTCGAAGGCGGCACTGACGGAGCCATCCGCGCGGCCCGTGAAGCAGGCGTGGAGTACATTGTAAACATCGGCTCCAGTCTGCGCTCCTCCCGCAATTCCATTGAGCTGGCGGACCGTTACGATTTCATATACGCCGCAGTGGGTCTTCATCCCTACGACGTGCAGCAGCTCGATCCCGCCGATCTGGACAACGCATTGTATCAGGTGGAAGAGCTGTCAAAGCACGAAAAAGTCCGCGCCATCGGTGAAATCGGCTTCGATTATCACTACGACGGAACGGACAAGGAACGGCAGAGCTATTTCTTCGCCGTACAGATGGAGATTGCACAGCGCGTCGGTCTTCCCGTCATCATCCATTCCAGAGATGCGGCGGGCGACACCTTCGACATGATCCGGCGTTACCCGAAGGTATGGGGCGTACTCCACAGTTACAGCGGCACGGCGGAAATGGCGCGTCAGCTCTGCGACATGGGCTGGTACATCTCCTTCTCCGGTCCCGTGACCTACAAAAATGCCGCGAAGGTGAAGGAATCCGCCGCCATTGTTCCCGATGACCGGATTCTGATTGAGACCGACTGTCCCTATCTGCCGCCCGTTCCCCATCGCGGTGAGCTGAATTATTCCGGATATCTTCCCTTCACCTGTCAGGGTGTGGCAGATGCACGGGGTACTGACTACGACACCGTCGCAAAGCTGACTTTTGAGAACGCAAAGCGTTTCTTCCGGATCCCGTGATCCTTTCATTCGTATTTAAACTTTGGAGGCTAACATGGCAATCACCTATGTCTACAAAAACAACCTGTATGTGAATATCACAACGCTGAACACATGCAGGTGTGAATTCAGTGCGCGGGAACCGTTCCATTCGGAGCAGTTCACCGACATGCGGCTGGATCACGAACCCACTCTCGAGGAGATCATTGCCGAAGTGTCCTCCCACAACCTGAGCAACTTCACCGAAATCGTTTTTGCCGGTCCCGGTGAGCCCGCGTGCCGCCTGTTCGACATGCTGACGACGTGCAGGAAAATCCGCGAGGTCTGCCAGACACCCATCCGCGTGAACACCAACGGACATGCGTCGATGATTCTCGCCGAGGATACTGCCCCCCTGTTCCGCGGACTCGTGGACTGTGTAAGCATCAGCCTCAACGCCGCCGATTCCGATACATACATGAAGCTGTGTCATCCGCGGTTCGGCGAAGATGCATTCACCGGCGTGGTCAGATTCGCCCGCGAAGTCGTGAAATACGTCCCGAAGGTCGTGATTACATGTCCCCGCGGCGTGCTTCCCGACTCCGACTACGAGCGCATTTCCATGATCGCCGCCGACATCGGTGCCGCGTTTGCTCTGAGATAAAAACAAATCCGTCGTTATGGTTTACCCACAGCGGCGGATTTTTGTATCACAGCATCACCGGATGCTTTTTCATGAAAGTGTCGGCTTCCCAGCCCATGAGGAATGCGTACAATTCATCCGCCTGCTTCAGCCGTGCGTACTGCGCCTGTGCATCCTGATCGAGTGCGGACTGATCGGCGGGCTTGGTGATGACGGGAATCCGGAAATTCTTCGCCTGACGCGACAGGTACGCCCGTCCGCGTGAATTTGCGGCAAGCAGCACCGTGAACGCAGGGGACTTTCCGCGCTCCTCTTCCGTGATTCCGAGGACGGAGAACAGAATTTCCCGCCGCATCCGGGCAAGGGTGTACTTTTTCGTCGGCAGTTTTTCGATGAACTGAGCCGGCGTCACGGATGCTCTTGCCGTTTTCGCCGCGTAGCGCAGGAGGTCGTTTTCCTCATCCGCACGGACGTACAGCCGGCAGTGATGGAACAGCAGCGCGTCCAGCTTCGATTCCGGACAGTGCTCATGCCCGCGGAAGGCGTCAAATGCTTCCTCAGCGATCCATCCGTCACAAGCGTCCAGTCCGTCCCGGTTCAGAATCCCGCGGACATCGGTGGCAGATGGTGCATCCTTCATCCGCTTCACCGGACGGAATTCCGGAATCCCGAGCTGACGGCCGAACCGGATGTACTCGCCGCCGAGCTTGTCGTTCGCTCCGATGGGCTCGTCAATCCCGTGCTGACGGAGGACATCGTCAAACAGAGCCGCACTGCCCCGTCCGCGTGATTCCTTTTCCGCCGCAAGGATGGCATCCCGGTATTCCGCCGACTCCTTCAGCTCCGCGAGACGCGTCAGAAGTGCCCCATCGCCCGACTCCGAACCGAAGGTCAGAGCAGACGCGAGTACTCCCGCCGCCACCGCACATCCGCCGCGCGCGAAATCCTCAACCCCGGACGAGCACCACGTAAACGGCAGCTCCAGCACCAGATCCGCACCGCACCGGACGGCAGATTCCGCACGTGTATATTTGTCGTAAACCGCAGGAATGCCCCGCTGGGTGAAATTTCCGCTCATGACGGCAATCACCGGATCGTCATCCCCGGGCGATGTCGGACGGCAGAGATGCAGGATGTACCGGTGCGCGGCATGGATCGGGTTAAATTCACAAATTATGGCGTTTGATTTCATCAGTTTTTGTCTCTTCCCATGAATTCGGTAAAATCTCTTGTATTTCAGAGAGTTTTGTACTATAATTATATCTGATCTATGTGAATCTGTCAAATATTTTTTAACAATCCGGAGGAAATACCCCAATGAAAGTATTAGTTGTAAATGCCGGTTCTTCTTCTCTCAAGTATCAGCTTTTTGATACTGCTACCGAATCCGTTCTCGCAAAGGGTATCTGCGAAAGAATCGGTATTGACGGCCGCATCGAACACAGAAAAGGCGAAGACGGCGAAAAGATCAAGGCAGAATATGCAATGCCCGACCACGCTGTTGCAACCGAAATCGTAATCAAGTACCTCACTGACGCTGAAACCGGCGTTATCTCCGATATGAGCGAAATCGAAGCTGTCGGTCACCGCGTTGTCCATGGCGGTCCCTACTTCTTTGAATCCGTTCTTCTCAACGACGAAGTTCTTGAAAAGCTCGAACTCTGCCGTGACTTTGCTCCCCTTCACACCGGCGCACACATCATGGGTATCAAGGGATGTCTCTCCGTAATGCCCCAGACTCCCCAGGTTCTCGTATTCGACACCGCATTCCATCAGACCATGCCCGAACAGGCTTACACCTACGGCATCTCCGCTGAAATGGCTGAAAAGTACCAGATCCGCCGCTACGGTGCACACGGTACCTCCCACAGATCCGTTTCCCGCGAAAGGGCTAAGCTCCTTGACAAGCCCGTTGAAGAAACCTGCATCATCACCTGCCACATCGGCAACGGTTCCTCCATCTCCGCAGTCAAGGGCGGCAAGTGCGTTG
>JAFTPW010000095.1:0-7905 GCA_017463075.1 Clostridia bacterium | reverse complement strand
TTTTCAGCCTTGGGCTGCTTCGGCTGATTCTGCTTCTGCTGAGCGGGCTTGTCCTGTCTCTGCTGCTTCTGCTGGGACGGATTGTTCTGCGCGGTCTTTTCGGACTTCTGCGCATTCTGCTTCTGCTGATTTTCAGCCTTGGGCTGGTTCTGCTTCGGCTCGGTTTTCTCAGCGGACTTCGGCTGATTCTGCTGCTTCTGGGGCTTCTGAGCGTTGTCCCCGGACTTTGCGGAATTGCCGTTCTGCTTCTTCTGCGGATTCTGCTTCTGCTGAGGCTTCTTTCCTTCGCCGCCGCGGGTGGTCATCACCTTCATGCCGCGAATGTCGGAAACGAGGGAATCGAGCTCAGCGGATACGGATTTGGTGACAGTGATCTTGATCTTTGCGTCCTTCGCACCGATGCCGAGGAAGCCCTTCTTGGGCATCTCGAGAATCTCGTAGCTGACCTCATGATCCTGGTCAGCGTATTCCCGGTTGGCAATGGCGATGGCTTCTTCCACTGTCTTGGCGGTGATTAAATACGTTTCACTCATGGTTCACTATCTGATAGTGCATCACGGGACGCACATCAGTCCTTTTTCTCTTTGTATGAGGTTTTGTCGTCGTTCTTGATGGGAGCGGGCGCGTTCTTTGCCTTTTCTCCCGTGGTTTCACCGACTTCGGAAGCCTTTACCTTTTTGCCTTCTTCGAGAGCCTTAAGGTCCTCTGCGTGGCGTTCGAGGTATTCTTCGTCGTCGATGTGATGGAGACTGCGGACGAATTTCTTTTCGCCGTCACGCTCCTTGTTTTCGCGCTTTTTCTGCTTTTCGGACATGTTTGCCGCCCGCTCCGCTTCCTTGAAGTCTTCTTCCGTGAATCTGGGCGTCGGCATAACCTTGGCAATGATGATCTTTTCCACAGTGGAGATCACATTTCGGAAGATCCAGTAAACACCGATTGCGGCAGCCATCTGGAATTCGATGTAAACGAACATCAGCGGCATGGACCATTCCATAATCTTCATGGACATTGCATTCTGGGCGTCCTTCGTGGAGGGATCCTGGTAGGTGAACTTCCGCATGATCTTCGTGGAGAGAATCTGCACAACGAAGGTGATGATCGGAATGAGCATAAGCCAGTTGAAGGGGCTGAAGGAGATCTCGGGCACCTGGGAGAGGTCGAAAGGACCTACGGTGAAATCCGGGATAACGGCACCTTCCAGATCGGGCGCGATGGTGTAGTAGTTGGCAACATTGTCACGGATGCGGTTGATGATATCCAGCTGGAGATTGCGGATATTGAGCTCCACGCCGGTCTCGGTCAGATGGTTCTGGAGAGCGGTGATCTGCGCGGTGGGCACGTTGCAGATATAGCGGAGAGGCTGGGTGACAACGTTGTAAAGGCAGATGATGATGGGAAACTGGATCAGGAGCGTACCGCATCCGCTTGCGGGATTGAAGTTGTGCTTCTGGTACAGATCCATGGTTTCCTGCTGCATCTTCTGCTGTGTCGCCTGGTCATTGCGTCCGGCATACTTCTTGCGGATGGCGTTGACCTGCGGTGCGAGCGAGGCCTGCTTGATCTGGTTCTTCTGCTGCTTGATCGCGAAGGGGAGACAGAGGATTTCCATCACCAGCGTGAAGAGGCAGATTGCCCAGAGGTAGTTATTCGTGAGAGAATAAGCAAACCGTAAAATATACCCCATCGGGATATACAGAATGTCAAAAATGCTTTCCATTATTACTCCGGCAATAGGGATGATAATTTGGGGAGAAATTCCCCTATTCAGTTGTGGGGCGTGCGTTTTTTTCGCTTCGGGACGGGGTCATAGCCGCCTTTTCCGAAGGGGTTGCAGCGCAGAATGCGCCACAGTGCGAGGACTGTACCGGCGAGGATTCCCCATTCCTGTACGGCTTCGATGGCATACGCGGAGCAGGTGGGATGATACCGGCATGAGCCAGCCGGCTTGAGCGGCGAGAGAAATCTTCTGTAAAACCTCACTGGGAGGAGGTACAGGGCTTTCAGGGCGCCGTAAGCCTCGGAGAGGAGTTTCCGTACGCTTTTCATGAATCGGCGTTCTGTGCGGGCTGTGTGCACTCTGCTGAGCCTTTTTCCGCGTGACTTTCCCCGTGTGCAGGAGATTTCTTCGGTTCATTCTCCAGCATTTCGAGTTTTCTCAGGCAGTAAGTCAGCTCGGCAAGCACGTCCTGCATCTTTAAAACAGTGCAGCGGGAGCGTGGGCAGATCACGATGAGGAAGCCGCGTTTTACACCGTACATCTTGTCTATCTGGCGGTAGGCTTCACGGATGAGTCGTTTTGCCCGGTTGCGCTGGACTGCGCCTCCGACTTTTTTTGAGACTGAAATTCCGATTCGGTTGAGCGTTTTTTTCTCGGGGTTTCTCTTACGCAGAAGCGCGGCCATCTTATCCTTCAGAACATAGACAGTGAGGCTCTGCGAGGATTTTTTGCGGCCGCTTTTATAGGCTTTATGGTAGAGATGATTTTCCCGGATAGCGTAAAATTTCATGGTGGTATAAAAGTATAACCTCCGGTAATCGCATGGATCGCGGAGGCTATCATACTTCTCTTTTGAAATTAGTGAGTAAGTCTTGCGCGGCCCTTAGCGCGTCTTCTCTTGAGGACCTTTCTGCCGTCAGCAGTTGCCATTCTCTTTCTGAAGCCGTGTTCCTTGCTTCTCTGTCTCTTCTTAGGCTGATATGTTCTGAGCATAATCACACCTCCTTCTATATAGTGAAAAAATTTTAACGATGATACGGGTTTGGGCATGGGATGCCCTTTGCGCAAATAGACAACAGTAATTATATACCACGCGGGGCGTAGTTGTCAAGAGGGAATTTAAAAATTCCGGGAATTTTTTTGAGCGATTTTTTGTTTTTGGGTTTGTTGATTTTTAGTTTTTCCTAAAGCGTTAGTGATCTATGGTAGAAAAGCTCCGCTTTTCGAATCTTATTTGTAGCCCTGCGCGTGCGGCGCGAGAACCCTCCACAGCCGGGCTCTTGATTCGGCTGCCAGGAGTGCCTGGACCCAAGGCTCCGCCGGGCGAGGGATTTGCAACGTGCAGTTGTACAATGAAGCGATCGTATCATATTGTTTCCGACACTGGATTGCCTGGGTAAACTTCAGCCTGCGGCGCGCTTACTTTAAGCTTCGGCTGATGTGCCGTACGGCTGGGCTTATCAGGGAAACTGAGTGTCATGCGGTAACTGTCAGTGTCCCGAACGCTTCAGTCTCGCTGCCGCAAGGCTGAGTTTACCGAGGAAACTGAGCGTCCCTTGCGATATAGGAAGATCGCTCAACCTAAAAACTGCACGGGTATGGCGCCCGCGGCGGGAGTTCCAAGAGGGAACGTCTTGGCAGCCGAATCGAGAGCCCGGCTGCGGAGGGTTCTCGCGCCGCACGCGCAGTGCATAAAATCATAAAACGCGAAGCGTTTTTTTACAATAGATACCTGACGGTATCAGCAAAACTCCCCGGCTGTAAGCCAAACCAAGCCTCACGCCAGTGAAGAAATCCCGCCGCCTCGGCAATATACACAGTTTCTGCGCGTCTTTCCGAAAGACCTTCTCCTTGACATTTTCCGCGAAATATGATATAATAACTCAGTATATATATTAATGTATAAAAACTCTCCTCCGGAGGTCCCATGGAATTCCAGAATAACGCCGATCTTGCCTCCTTCTGGCAGATCCTGGACGATATGATGCGCGAGCGTTACCAGTACTCCGAACAGTCCTATAACCTCTGGTTCGGCAGAATGCAGCTCCGTGCTCTCGACGCCGAACGCGCCGTATTCGTCTGCGAAAACACAACTAAACAGGAAATCATTACCAAGCGATACATCGACTTCATCGCGGACTGCCTGACCGATCTGCTCGGTTACAAGCCCGCCGTCACCGTGAGTGTGGATCCGTCCCTCGCTCCCGTCATCTCCGGCGCACCCGCTCCTGCGCAGAATCCTCTGCCGAAGCCTGTCACGCCGATGCCGGTCAATCTCTTCGATTCCGCTGACGACGACGCTCCGGATTACCCCGACGATCCCGAGTACTCTGATTTCCCGGACAGCGATACCGCCGACAACGGTGACAGCTTCCTCAGATCCCTCGAGGCACGAAAAGCAGACGCCGCGCCCGATGCACAGAGTTTCGCTGACGCATTCACCGGTGTCATGTCCTCTTATGCCTCCGCGGTATCGGCAAATCCGACACAGCCGCAGAACGCTCCCGAGGAAACTTTTTCTGCGGAACCGGTACCTGCCGACAGCTCCCGCGAGATGACCATCAATCCCGACTACACGTTTGACAACTTCATCGTCGGCTCGTCCAATAACCTCGCGCATGCCGCCGCTCTCAACGTTGCCAACAACATCGGTATGAAGATCAACCCGCTCTTCATTTACGGTTCCTCCGGGCTCGGCAAGACGCACCTCATGTACGCCATCGCCAATCAGGCACGCCAGCGGAATCCCGGTATCAATATCATCTGCATCAAGGGCGAGGAGTTCACCAATCAGCTCGTCGACGCCATCCGCAGAGGCCGAAACCTCGAATTCCGCCAGAAATACCGCAAGGTGGACATGCTCCTCATCGACGACATCCAGTTCATCGCCGGCAAGGATGCAACCCAGACCGAGTTCTTCCACACCTTCGACGCTTTGTACGAGGATCACAAGCAGATCATCCTCACCTCCGACCGTCCGCCGCGCGAGCTGGTCACACTGGAGGCACGAATCCGCAGCCGCTTCGAGCAGGGGCTCCTTGTCGATATCAAGCCGCCGGATTATGAGCTGCGCCTCGCGATTCTCCGCAACAAAGTCTCCCAGAGCCGCGTGGATGTGCCCGGGGATGTCGTCGATTTCCTCGCGAAGAACCTGCACGAAAACATCCGCCAGCTTGAAGGCGTTGTCAAGAAGCTCGCCGTTTCCAATCTCCTCACCGGTCAGCCGGTGAATATGGAAATGGTGCTCCAGACCGTGCCCGAATACTTACAGGACGCCGAACCCGTCTCCGACATCATCGGACGGATCATCTCCTGCTCCGCGAAGCATTTCGGCGTGACTGAGGAAGAAATTCTCGGCACATCCAGAAAGAAGAATATCCAGAGCGCGAGAAATGCCGCCATGTACGTGACCCGCGCCGTGACGGATATCTCCCTGCCCCAGATCGGTGCCGCATTCGCGCGTGACCACTCGACGGTGCATTCCAATATCAACCGCGTCGAGCAGGAAATCGCAGGCGATCCGCTGCTGGAGGCAAAGATCAGCGAAATCATGAAGGAAGTCAAGCGGAATTCCTGAAAACGCACTTTTCGCACACTTTTCCACAAGGTTTCCGATGCTCTCCGGATACCGAACGGGTGGAGTCTGCGCATTTTTCGGAAATCAGATCAGTTTTGCACACGAGTTTCCCACAGCCTGTTGAAAACTCGTGTGGATAATCCTGTTATCCACAGCTTGTTGAAAACTCATGTGGATAACTCGCTGCAAAATCCGCAGTTTTCCACACAGTTTCCGCAGAATTCGCGATTTCCCGCCTTGGATATCTCTGCGTTTCCGTAAAAAGCGGTGCAAAAGCCTGTGCAAAACCGCACCGAACCTGATTTCGCGCCGATCGATATCCACAACCTTGTTGGGATATCCCGCCGACTTCCCGGATGCCGCCGTTGGATAACCCGACTTTCCCACAGGTCTTTTCCGAAACCGCATTCCAGAACCGAAAATTGTTGAAATCCGAGATTTTGTATAATTGAGCAAAAAATGTACGATATGAACCAAGAATAAATGTTCGTGCCTGAATTTATCAAAAGCCGCGAGCGTTTGTTCTTCGCAAAACATGCCGCGGAACGTCGGGTTTCAAACAGCCCGGCAGGGTCAGTGATTGGGAATTCCGGATCCTTCCGCATAGGGATAAAATTACCCGTATATAATATAAATAGGAAGGAAAAACGAAATCCGGAACCGTGAGCCCCGCTGTCATCCGCAAAGTGCGCACTTTTCAACAGGACTTGCCCGTACTACTGCAACTACTGCTGAAATATAGAGAAGGAACCCAAGGAACAAAAAGAAACAAAACATAAACAATATGCGCGCGTGCGCGAGGAGAATCCGGCAGAATACGGCGGGATTTGAACGAAATTCGCGGCACCGTCACGCCTCAATCCGACACTTTCTGCGAAAGTGAGACACCATTCCCCGGCTGCGTTAGTGCAGTTGAGATTTACAGCGATTGCACGGGGAAGGCTTGTTAAGGGTGGCGTCCCGGAGCATCGCCGTGAGTAAATCACAGTTTGCCCGCGGGTTCGTCGGCAGGTTCATCGCCGAAGGTTTTGTTTGAACCAGCGGTCGGGGGCAAGCCCCAACCCTACGGTTTTTACGGGCGTTCCGTCAACAGAAACAACGTAAAACCAACCCGCGCCGCATGCTGAAATTTACCCGTGCAATCCAGTGACACGCCCGCGATTGTCAGTGCCCGAATCGCCAAAAACTCGCCGCCGCAGGCTGAGTTTACCTCGGAAACTGAGTGTCCCGCACGATAAAGGAAGATCGCTCAACTCAAAAGCTGCACGGGTATGAATCCCCTTCCCGCCGGAGGCATTGGGTCCAGGCACTCCTGGTCGCCGAATCGAGAGCCCGGCGATAGAGGGTTCTCGCGCCGCACGCGCAGTGCATAAAATCAAATTGAAAAGCGGAGCTTTTCTACCATATAGATCCCTAACGCTTTAGGTAAAACCACCCGGCTGTAAGCCATATAAAAAAACTAAAAAATAAAGAAGGGACCCATCCCACATGAAAGCTACATTCGATAAACAAAAACTGCTCGCCGCGATTACTCCCGCTGCGGGTATCTCACAGACGAAAAACACCCTCACCTCCGTCGACGGTCTTCTCTTTGAATGCCCGCCCAATCCCAAGTACGGCGATTATGATACCGATAACCCCAATCTCTGCCGTATCTCCGCGTTCGACCTTGAGAAAGGCCTCCGTACCACTGTCGAGTGCAACGTCTACGAAAAGGGCATGTTCGTCATCAATACCGTCAAAATCCTCCAGATCGTGCGCGCTCCCGGACGGCGAGGTAACCCTCGATATCGACGAAAGAGGACATGTCAATATCTCCTGCGGAATGTCCCATTTCGAAATCACCGCTACTCCCGGCGAGGACTTCCCTACCATGCCCATGTTCATCGGCGAACGCGTCTATAAAATTCCCCAGCACTGCATCAAATCCCTCATTGATACAACCGTCTACGCTGTCGGTCAGAACGATACCCGCGCGGCATTCAACGGTGCCCTCTTCAAAATCAGAAACGGCGAGCTCACCGTCATCGGATGCGACGGCAACAGACTCTCTGCCGCAAAGGAGGATATCTCCGCAACCAATCCCGAAGCTCCCGAGGCTGAGATGATTATCCCCGGCAAGTTCCTCGGCGAGCTCACCAAGCTGCTCCGCGATACCGAGGACGAGCTCACCATGATGATCGGCAGAAAGCATATCATCTTCAAGATCGATACGATCTACTTCTTTACCCGCATGCTCGATACCGAGTACTTCGATTACGAAAAACTCCTGCCCAATTCCTATAAAACACAGGCGTTTGTCTCCCGCAAGGAACTGCTCGGCGCCATCGAGAGAGCATCCATCGTCACCGAAGATAAGCTCGGCGGAAGCAGCAGATCCCACGTCAAGCTCGACTTCATGGACAACGCCGTCACCATGACTTCCGTCTCCGCAGGCGGCTCCGTGTATGAAAAAGTTCCCGCAGCCATCGACGGTGAAGGCGTTTCCATCGGTTTCAACTGCCGCTACCTCCTCGATGCACTCAAAGCCGCTCCCTCCGAGTGCGAAAGACTCCGCATCCGGCTCAATTCCCCGCTCATGGGCATCGTCATCGAACCCGCGTCCGGTACC
>JAFTPW010000094.1:0-3395 GCA_017463075.1 Clostridia bacterium | reverse complement strand
GTCATCCCGCAGAAGGAAATCCCGCCGCACGAGATCATCGAAGTCACCGTCGACCGACCCGATCCCGAGCCGGAGCGCGACAATCCCGTTCTGCCGCCCGTACCGAAATCCGCACCGTCCGTGTACATTCCCGACGAAATCAAGCCGGGCGATATTCCGGAATACAACATCATCGGCGAGGCGTTCAACTGCTACGTCATCGTGCAGATCGCCGACCGGATTCTCATGATAGACAAGCACGCGGCGCACGAGAGAATCATCTTCGACGAGCTGAGCCGGCAGATGCGCGCGAACATCAAAAACGGCACGAAGAACGGCCAGATGGTGCTCGTACCGCTGACAGTCACCGTCCTTGCCGCAGAAGCGGACGCCATGGAGGACTACCGCGAAAAGGTTGAGGCGCTCGGATTTGCCTATACCTTCGAGCAGACCGGTGCCGCTATGTTTCAGGCGTCCGTGACCCAGATTCCCGAGCAGCTTGACAATACCTCGGCACTGGAGCTGTTCTCGTCCCTCGCCATCAAGCTCGCCAACCAGACCGGCAGTGTCGAATCCGCCGCCGAAGGCTTTTTCGAGACCCGTCTGTGGCAGTCCGCATGCAAAGCGGCAGTCAAGGGCGGCAGAATCTACGACATGGGTCACATCAAATGGATCTGCGACCGCCTGCTGAAAAAGCCCGGTCAGGACAATCAGGTGATCCGCACATGCCCGCACGGCCGCCCGGTGGCGTTCGAAATCAAGAAAAGCTCAATCGACCGGCAGTTTGCGCGGTTGGGATGACGGCGTGAAGAAGTGTCATCGCCGCAGGTGCAGTTTGAATTTAACGGCGGTCGTGGGCTGAGAGGTTCACGCCTCAATCCGACACTTTCTGCGAAAGTGAGACACCATTCCCCGGCTGCGTTTGTGAAGCCGAAATTTATAGTGCCTGCACGGGGAAGGCTTGTTGAGGGTGGCGTCCCGGAGCATCGCCGTGAGTGAATCATAGTTTGCGCCGGAGGTTCATCGCCGGATGTGTATCTTTATCAGCGGCGGGAGCAAGCCCCAGCCCTACGGTTAAGACCAACGTACCGTCAACAGAAACAGCGTAAAACCAACCCGCGCCGCAGGCTGAAATTTATGCGGCAAATCCAGTGACGCTATCGCGACTGTCAGTGCCACATGCGATTTCGTCTCGCCGCCGCAGGCTGAGCTTACCGAGGGAAATGAGTGTCCCTTGCGATAAAGTGGGTTCGCTCCATAAAACAGCTGCACGTTGTCCATAACTCCCGCCCGCCGGAGGCATTGGGTCCAGGCATCACTTTCATCTCTGATGAAAGTGGCTGGTCTGCCGAATCGAGAGCCCGGCAACTAGGTTTCATCGAAGATGAATACCTCGTTCTCGCGCCCGCCGCGCAGGCGTACAAATCCAATTGAAAAGCGGAGCTTTTCTACCTAATAAATCACGTTAATCCAAAGCCTAACTAAAAAAGAAAGAATAAAAGAAAAAATTACAGGAGCCAAAACCACCATGTTCATCTTAGAAAAATCCGATCCCCAGAGCAAGGCGCGCCGGGGACGTCTTATCACCCCTCACGGCGTCATCGAAACTCCCGTTTTTATGAACGTCGCGACCTGTGCTGCCATCAAGGGCGGCGTTTCCGCAATCGACCTCAAGGACGTCAACTGTCAGGTCATGCTGTCCAATACCTACCACCTGCATATCCGTCCCGGTGACAAGCTCGTCCACGATCAGGGCGGTCTTCAGAAGTTCACCGGCTGGGATCGTCCCACACTCACCGACTCCGGCGGATTCCAGGTCTTCTCCCTCGCAAGCCTCCGCCGCATCAAGGAAGAGGGCGTGTACTTCGCATCCCACATCGACGGCAAGCGCATCTTCATGGGTCCCGAGGAAAGCATGCGGATTCAGTCCAATCTCGGCTCCACCATCGCCATGGCGTTTGACGAGTGCATCGAAAACCCCGCCGAATACAACTACACCAAGGCATCCTGCGACAGAACCACCCGCTGGCTCAGACGTTCCCGCGAAGAGCTGAACCGCCTCAACCAGATGGAAGGTGCCGTCAACCCCGGTCAGTTCCTCTTCGGCATCAATCAGGGTTCCACCTACGCCGATCTCCGCATCCGCCACATGGAACAGATCCGCGAAATCCCCTGCGAAGGCTACGCGATCGGCGGTCTCGCTGTCGGTGAGGAAACCAAGGAAATGTACCGCATCATCGAAGCCGTCGAGCCCTACATGCCCACCGACAAGCCGCGCTATCTCATGGGCGTGGGTACTCCCCAGAACATCGTGGAAGCCGTTCACCGCGGCGTTGACTTCTTCGACTGCGTCATGCCGTCCAGAAACGCACGTCACGGCAATCTCTTCACATGGAACGGCAAGATGAACCTCCTGAACGAAAAATACCGCGAGGACAGCCGTCCGATCGACGAAAACTGCGGATGCCCTGCCTGCCGGAACCACTCCCGCGCGTACATCCGTCACCTCATCAAGGCGAAGGAAGCGCTCGGCATGCGTCTTGCAGTGCTGCACAACCTGTATTTCTACAACGACCTGATGCAGAAGATCCGCGATGCACTGGATGGGGACTACTACGAGAGCTTCTACCAGAAGTACCGCGTGGTGCTGGGTGAACGGAATCCTGACTGAGAATAATATGGAGTACCGTATTTGATCGGATACCGTGCGTCTCCTGCGTAGGGACACAGCGAGCTGTGTCCGCCGAACGATCCGCTATCCTCTGTTTCATCACCCTGAACGAACGATTTACATTCACCAATCATACACAGCTTCAATCGTCTGCCGGACATAGCACGCTATGTCCCTACAAAGGTACCGTAATGTCAGCCGACAAAATGCTGTTTTACAAAAAAACAGGAGGCAGTTATGATCCGCAAAATACTCGGCTTTGTTCCCGTTGTCTTTCCGGCAGTTCTGTGCTGGCTCGGCATGTCTCCCCTGTTCGGATCGGACTTTTACCGCACACCCCTGTACCGTCCGTGGGAAGTCCCGTGGTACATGTGGCTCTGGCTGGCGGCGGCGATTCTGAGCGGGGTTCTCCTCTGTTTCCGGCGGCTGATTCCACTCGGACTGATCACCGGCGCCGCACCGTATCTTGTGCTTCTGATCCTGAGCTTTCTGCCCGGTCATCCCGAATCGTCTGCCGATGACATACGTCTCTTCGCTGTCTGCTGTACGGTCTTCTACCTCCTTTACGCCGTCATTTACTACGTCTATCACCGCGAGCTGAACAAAACATGATTTACATCGACACAAAATCAACCGATCCTTATTACAACTTCGCGTGCGAGGTGTATTTCTCCACCGAAAAAACCTTCTCCGACGACGTGTTTCTCATCTGGCACACCACGCCGTTCCTCATCATCGGGCGGTT
>JAFTPW010000093.1:0-3723 GCA_017463075.1 Clostridia bacterium | reverse complement strand
GTGATGCTGTACGGACCGTTCGAAGCACCGGTCTACCGGGTTCAGAACACGTTCCGGATGCGGCTGGTGATGAAATGCCGGCTGAACCGTCGGACGCGCGAAATGCTGTCGGAGCTCCTCGTTGAGTTCAGCAAGTTCACACCCGGATCCGGCGGAAAACCGCGCAATTTCTCAAAATCCTCCCAGAAAATTACCGTTTCTGTGGATCTCAACCCGACGACGGTATAAATTGAGAACAAAAATCCATCCGAGTTTACATAAATTCAATCATTGAGGTAACAATTATGGCTATACTGAATATTGTCAAGGAAGGCGATCCCACCCTCAGAAAGGTCTGCCGTCCCGTCACCGAAATCACGCCCCGCATTCTCCAGCTTCTGGACGACATGGCGGAAACCCTCGTCGATGCAAACGGCGCCGGTCTTGCTGCTCCGCAGGTGGGAATTCTCCGCCGCATCTGCCTCGTTGACACCGGGGAAGAAATCGTTGAGCTGATTAATCCCGAAATCATCGAAAAGGAGGGCGAGCAGGAAGAAGTCGAAGGATGCCTGTCCCTCCCGGACGTATGGGGCTACACGAACCGTCCCGAACGTGTCAAGGTACGCGCCATGAACCGCTACGGCGAGATGTTCGAGATCGAAGGCGAAGGTCTCAACGCACGCTGCTTCTGCCATGAGCTCGACCACCTCGACGGACATCTCTTCACCGACCGCGCAGTGCATATTCTGACGCCGGATGAGGTCAAAGAGATGATGGGTGATGACTGAGTAAAGAGCTGCCTTTTTCACATTTTCACACCAGGAGAACTGACAATTCATGAAAATCATATTTATGGGTACGCCCGATCTGGCGAGAGTTACGCTGGAGGCGGTGTACAATCATCCCGAAGCTGAGGTTGCCGCCGTTGTGACCCAGCCCGACCGCGCAAAAGGCAGGGGCATGAAGCTCATCCCGCCGCCGGTCAAGGAGTTCGCGCTCGAGCACGGCATTCCCGTGTATCAGCCGAAGACGCTCAGGGACGGCGCATTTCAGGAAACCCTCGACGAGATTCAGCCGGACATGATTATCGTTGTGGCGTACGGCAAGATTCTGCCGCGCTACGTGCTGGATTATCCGAAGTACGGCTGTGTCAACGCGCACGGTTCGCTTCTGCCGAAATTCCGCGGTGCCGCTCCGATTCAGCGTGCCATCATGGAAGGCGAGGTTGTCACCGGCATCACGGCGATGTACATGGACGACGGCATCGACACGGGCGACATGATCCTGACCCACACCTGCGACATCACCGAAGACGACAATTTTGAGACGCTTCACGACAAGCTCGCAGTTCTTGCGGGACGTGCCATGTGTGACGTGATTGACGAAACCCTCGCCGGTACCGTCACCCGCACACCCCAGCCCGCAGACGGCGCGACCTATGCCGCAAAAATCGAAAAGGAAGACTGCGTGGTGGATTTCACCCGGTCTCCCCGTGAACTCTTCAATTTCATCCGCGGGCTCTCTCCCATGCCCTGCGCGATGACAAAAACGCCCGACGGCAAGCTTCTGAAGCTGTGCACATCCGTTGTCCTCGACGGCGAATGTGACGCGCCCGCCGGTCAGGTGCTTGAGCTTGACACAGCAGGGGACGGCAAAATCGTCATTTCCTGCGGGAACGGTAAACTTGCCGTGACTTCCGTGGTGCCTGAGGGCAAAAAGCGCATGGCGGCGGCAGACTTCATTCGCGGACGCAAGCTGAACGTGGGAGATATTCTCACATATTGATTCAGGAGGCTGAAAGTGCCCGGTTATTATTACGGTTTCGACTGGACGTATCTTGTATTCGTCCTGCCCGCAGTGATTTTCTCCCTGTGGGCGTCCCACAATGTTACAGCTACCTATGCGAAGTACACCAGAGTGGCATCCGAAAGAGGCATGACCGGCTACGAGGCGGCGCGGCTGATTCTCGCAGCAAACGGAATCCATAACGTGCGGATCGGACGGGTTGCCGGTAATCTCACAGACCATTACGACCCGAAAGAAAACATGATCCGCCTCTCGGACACCGTGTACGACGTGAGTTCTGCGGCGGCGGTCGGAGTTGCGGCTCACGAAGCGGGACATGCCGTCCAGTACGCGGTCAGCTACTATCCGATGAAGCTTCGCACGGTGATTATTCCGCTTACCAATCTCGGCTCGATGCTTGCATGGCCGCTGACGATTCTCGGCATCATGCTGTCGTTTGAGTCTCTGGCAGGCATCGGCGTGTTCCTGTTCGGGATGATTGTGGTCTTCCAGCTGGTGACGCTTCCCGTGGAATTCAACGCAAGCCGGCGTGCACTGAAAGTACTGGAAAACGCCGGAATGTCGGAGGAAGGACTGGATGCGGCGAGAAAAGTTCTGACCGCGGCGGCTCTGACCTATGCGGCGGCACTGGCAGCGGCACTCGGCAACTTCCTGCGGCTTCTCACACTCGTGAACCGCTCACGCCGTGACTGACGAAATCTATCATTAATATAAGACATTATGAACAACAAAACCACAAATCCCCGTCGTGCCGCGCTTGACTCCCTCATTGCCGCGGAACGTGACGGGCGATACTCCAATCTCGAAATCAACGCGAGCATCGGACGGAGCGACATGACTCCTGCCGACCGCGGACTTTATACCCGGCTGGTCTACGGCGTCATCGAGCGCAGGCTCACGCTGGACCACGTGATCGGGAAGTTTTCGAAAATCCCTCCGGCACAGCTCGACGAAGACGTTCTCAACGCTCTGCGGCTCGGACTGTACCAGCTGCTGTGGATGGACCGTGTGCCCGATCATGCGGCGGTATCCGAAACGGCGGCTCTGGTGCAGAAGTCAAAGGTCGGCTACGTCAACGCGGTGCTGAGAACCTTCCTGCGCGCCGGAAAGCAGATCGCATACCCGCCCGTGACCGATTTTTACCGGTACTGCGAGGTGAAATATTCCGTTCCGGCAGAAACCGTGCGGTTCTTTGAAGAATCCTGCGGTGTTGCACGGGAGGAGACGGAAGAATTTCTCGCCGCCATGAACCGGGAACCCCACATCGCCCTGCGCGTGAACCGTCTGAAACTGACGGCGGAAGAAGCGGCTGCAAAATGCGGCGGAGCTGTGTCGGAATCCGCTCCCGATATCGTGCTGACGGATGCACTGGATGACACAGTCAAGGCGGGACTTGCCGACGGCGGCTGGTTCGTGCAGGATGAAGCCTCCCGGATCGTATCCGCGGCTCTCGGTGCACAGCCGGGCGAAACCGTTGTCGATACCTGCGCGTGTCCCGGCGGCAAGAGCTTCTCCATCGCCATCGACATGCACAACGAAGGCGCGGTGTATTCGTACGATCTGCACAAGAACAAGCTCTCCCTCATCGAAAAAGGCGCGGAAAAACTCGGGATCACCGTAATCCGCACCGAAACACGCGACGCACGCAAGCCCGACGAAGCTCTCGCCGGAAAAGCGGACCGTGTCCTCTGCGACGCTCCGTGCTCGGGACTCGGCGTCATTGCGAAAAAGCCCGATATCCGCTACAAGAACCTCGACGACATCGCGCGCCTGCCCGAAATCCAGTACGGCATCCTCTGCGGCGCATCCACATACGTCAGACCCGGCGGCGTGCTGGTCTATTCCACCTGTACCGTCAACCGCGCGGAAAACGAGGACGTTGTCAATAAATTCCTCGCGGAGCACGAAGACTTCACCCTCGTCGATGACACATACCTT
>JAFTPW010000010.1:0-6839 GCA_017463075.1 Clostridia bacterium | reverse complement strand
CGTCGGATCCCTCGCCGGACATCCGGTCAGCTGCCTGTCGGAAGAGGAGTACAAACAAGCGCACGCTGACGGCTATGCAGAGTTCGGCGGTGAATCCAAAGCGGAGCTTCGTCAGAGAACTGCGGACTTCATGAAACTGCTGGAAAACTCGGGATGCGGCAATGTCGCGGTGTTCTGTCATGCCGGCTGGATCCGCACCATGCTCGATCTGGTCGTCGGAACACCCGTGAAGCAGAAATCCCTCCTATGCGGCAACTGCACCATCGGAATTTTCGAATTCACCGGTACCCACTGGCGCCTGCACAGCTGGATCAATCATGACTGAACGGCAGGCTCAATCAGAAAACAAAATTACCGGGTCGTCCTCTGCGGATAACCCGGTTTTTGATTTGATTCTGTTGTTATACCCTTGACGATACCTGTCAGATTCCGTGTTCAACATGCACCGTCACCGAAAGATGGTGCTTTTCCTTTTTCTCCGTCTCGAAATACACATGGTACTGCTGAGGCATGGTGACGCGGAATTCCTCGGGTACGCCTTCGTTGAGATCGACATCGTACCGATCCGTAATTGTACGGGAGACAAACTGACCCGCATCGGGCGAGACCGTCATCATGCATCCGCCGCGTCTGACACGGAATCCGTCTTCCCATGCTTCCGGCTCGGAGAGCGTATGGAGCGCATAGGTGACAACAGCGGCATGATCGGTAGTGATTTCGTCTTCAATCACAACGGTGCTGTCGTCTTTCACACGGAGCGTGCGGATCCAGCGCTTCAGCATGTGATAGGACGCCGAAAGATCGAGAACTGCCGTACGGGAACCGTCTGCCGCAATCCCGCAGGAGAGAATCTCACCCGTGTGCCGGAAATCGCGGTAGTTCTGCCCGATGCCGTCGATGAGAATGGCATTGTGCGCCTTGGTCGTATTGAGCCAGTTCATGTGATGCGCGGTTCCGTATGCACGTCCGAAGTAGCCGGAAGGTGTCAGCAGAGCCGTACCGCCGCAGAACAGCGCAAAACTGCCGTTGTCGGGATGGCGGTGACTTCCGGGACCGAACCGGCTTGCGCGTGCCATGAGACGCAGGTCGTTTGCAGGGGATGTGTGATCGCTGTGCAGGCTGACAAATCCGGCATCCGTGAACGCATCGGCATCCGTGATCGGCTCGGTTTGGCCGGATGCTGTCGGGAATACCGGGAGAAACACATCCAGCAGATGCAGCTGAAACAGCTCCGGTGCGGCAAGGCTCCGTTCACAGGCGAGTGCATCGGCAAGTCCCGAAACCTGTGCGTAAATGCGGAACGGATTCTGCGCGAAGAACCCGGGCCATTCGGGAGACTCCGGCGTGCACCAGTAACCGTCGCCGAACGGGTGGATTTCGTAATGCGGCTGAGCAAAATGCAGGAGATACCGTGCAAAATTCCGGTAGAAGGGGCGGTCGAGATAGTTCCGTCCGGAATACCGTGCGACGGCGGAGAAAAACGGGAGATACCATTTGGTGTAGCTGGTGGAGTAGAACGTACCTTCCGCCCAGCTTCCGTCCGCACCGCCGTAGTACGGGAACATGCCGTTGTAGATCGTGAGCGCGGTGTTCAGCCAGTGCTTCAGCGTTTCTTCCGGTATGATTCCGGTGCCCCACAGGGTCAGTGCCGCTTCACCGAGATACGCCGGCAATCGTCCCGCGTGTGAAGAACCGGGATTCTGGCTGTACTTGAGCGATGACAGACGGTTCTCGCACTGCGCGGCATACATCGCGACTGTCTCTCCCGCGTAACGCCGCTCCTTGTCCGTCATCAGCGGATACAGCAGATCGAATACTGCCGGGAAACAGCGTGCACAGCTCAGGCCGACTTCATCTCCCCACGGTCCGCAGAGGGAACAGGGTCCTGCCGGATTCCAGTCGCAGAGATGCAGGAACAGCTTTTTCGCGAACCGGCCGGCGTCTTCATCCTTCAGAAGATGATAGCCGAGCGCGCATGCGACGAGATTGCGGTCACAGTAGTCGCGGAAACGTCCGAAATATTCGCGGTACGGGAGCGCGGTTTCATCCGTGTGGAACATGGGACGTTCCGGCAGCCCGTCGAGGTAAGCCTGCGCAATGTTGCGGCGGAGTACGTCGAGCTCTTCCAGGCGGGAGTCGAGAATGGCGGGAATGTCGTTTTTTGTGAACAGATGGCGCGGACGCTCAGCCGGCAGTCCTTCTGATACCTGATCCGCTGTCGGACGTAGGAAGGGAATGGCGTCATCCGTCACGGTAAAACTCTGCAATCCGCGCAAAACTCCCGACTCCACGGCTTCGACATCCCAGAAATATGTGCCGGACGCGAAGAGAAAACCGGGAACGGCGGTGTTGCCCGTGGTTTCCGTGGAATAAACAACAGCACCCGACGCATTGGTGACCGTACAGCGGTACAGGACGGTGTCATGCCTGTCGGACGGAAGCGGGAGCCAGATCAGCGCGGGCGGATTCTCGGGCACGGATGCACCGTCACACGGAGACGGGAACACCTGCATGCCGTTTGTGCGCTCGAGAGGGAAGGATTCCTGTGTCATGATTCGGATACCTCCTGTGCGGAATTTGATGAAAACCAGATATACTCACCGGTTTCGGGATCGATGCGTCCGACCTGCTTTGCGGGAATGCCTGCCATGATCGCGTAATCGGGTGTGCTGTGGGTGACGACCGCTCCGGCGCAGATGAGATTGGCACGTCCGATTTTCACGCCAGCCGTTACGGTAACGTTGCTTGCGAGCCATGAACCGTATCCGATGACGATGGAATTGTCGTAATCCTTTTCGGTGCGTGCGGAGAAATACCCGGTTGCCGGATCGAATTTGTGATTTCCCGCGGCTACGGAGCAGTGCGGCCCGATGAGAACGTGATCCTCGACGGTGACGTTGCCGTTCACGTAGACGTAGAGCCCGAAAAAGATATCACTGCCGACCTGATCGACAGGAATGCGCAGGATGGCACCGGGAGCAACCTGGTTTCCGCGTCCTCCGATTCCGAGGCATTCGGCGCGGCGGCGGTTGTCTTCGGCATTGTCGGACATGGACGTCAGACGCACATATGCGGCATATTCCTCATCGGAAAACTGCATTTTTCTGATATCGGTGGATTCCATAAGTTATACCTCATTCTAAGGTTGTTGGTATCATTATAGCACAGATATCCGGCATGTTCAATGGATTTCGCGGCAGGTGAATTGAAAAAATAAGCCAAACATATTGACAGACATCTATGCGTATGCTATAATCAAAACATAGATAATCATCAATGTGAGGTGAAAATGATGCATGAAACCGACGCGGCGCAGATCTGCCGTGCACTGTCGGATACCAACCGCCTGAAGATTGTGAAGATGCTGACGGACGGCGAAAAATGCGGATGCAGACTGCTGGAAGCCTTTGAAATCACTCAGCCGACGCTGTCCCATCATATGAAAATTCTCGAATCCTGCGGACTTGTCAGGGGAGAACGCCATGGGAAGTGGACGTACTATTCACTTTCCTGCGAAACGCTGCGGGAATTCAAGGCGTTTATCACATCGCTCGAATGCTGTAAGGAGGGCGAGGAAACATGAAAATGATATGGGATTTCTTTCAGAATGAGATTCTCGGCATGCAGTGGCTCAGCCGTCTGATCGGAAAGGCGCTTAATGCCGCGGGACTGGATGTGACCGGCAGAATCGGCGGCAGTGTGCAGTTTTTCATTTATGATACCGTCAAGATCATGGTTCTGCTCGGCGTTCTGATCCTGATGATTTCGTACATCCAGAGCTATTTCCCGCCGGAGCGGACGAAAAAGATCCTCGGCAGATTCCACGGGATCGGCGCGAACAGCATTGCCGCACTGCTCGGTACGGTGACACCGTTCTGCTCCTGCTCGTCAATCCCGCTGTTCATCGGATTCACAAGTGCCGGACTGCCGCTCGGGGTGACGTTTTCGTTCCTGATTTCCTCACCGATGGTGGATCTCGGCAGCCTTGTTCTGCTGATGAGCATTTTTGGCTGGAAGGTTGCTCTTTTATACGTGGTGCTGGGACTGGTGATTGCCGTCATCGGCGGGACTCTGATCGAGAAAATGCACCTTGAAAATGAAGTTGAGGAATACATCCGCAGCGGGAAATCCGTTGATCTGCCGCAGGAGGAACTGCACTTCAGCGACCGCATCCGATACGCATGGGATCAGGTGGTTTCCACTGCGAAAAAGGTGTTCCCGTATGTGCTCCTCGGCGTGGGCATCGGTGCTGTGATCCACAACTGGATTCCCGAAGAGCTGATTGTCACAGTGCTCGGAAACCGCAATCCCTTCGGTGTCATCTTAGCCGCCATTGCCGGTGTGCCGATGTACGCGGATATTTTCGGTACCATCCCGATTGCGGAGGCTCTGCTGGCAAAAGGCGCGCTTCTCGGCGTTGTGCTGGCGTTTATGATGGGCGTTACCACGCTGTCCCTGCCGTCGATGATTATGCTCCGCAAGGCAGTCAAGCCGAAACTGCTGGGGATATTCATCGCAGTCTGTACGCTTGGAATTATCCTTGTGGGATATTTCTTCAATCTGATTCAACCGTTGATTTTATAATTCGGAGGTTACCCTATGGCACTGTTCGGTCTGATAAAGAAAAAGGAAGGAAAGAAAGCATGCACCTGTCCGGAGTCTGCGGGAAAACGACCCGTGAACGAGGACGGATGCCGTGTCAAGATACTCGGTGCAGGCTGTAAATCCTGTCACGCCATGTATGAGAACGCGCTGGAGACGGCAGGGAAGTACGGCTTATCTGATGAGGTGGCGTACATCACCGATATGCCGAAGATTACCGGCTACGGCGTGATGAAGCTGCCCGCACTTGTGATTGACGAAAAGGTGGTTTCGCAGGGCAGGGTGCTCAAAGCCGGTGAAATCGAAAATCTGATGAGAAAGGCGGGTGTGATCGATGGCTAAGAGAATTGCTGTTGTTGACAAAAAACGCTGTGCCGCGTGCGGAGCCTGTCTTTCCGCCTGTCCGAAGGGCGCGGTATCCGTACACAAAGGCTGTTATGCCGTAATTTCCGCGGATGTCTGCGTCGGATGCGGCAAGTGTGAGAAGGTGGGTCCTGCGGGATGCATCACGGTAAAGGAGCGTGAGACAAATGAAGCGTAAGTGGTATGACTACCTCTGGATCTGGACGATTGTGTATTTCGCGCTCGGATTCTACAATATTCTGTTCGCATGGCTCGGCATGATCGACTTCCTCGTTCCGCTGGGATTTGCCCTCTTCGGCGGGAATAAATACTTCTGCAACCGATTCTGCGGCAGAGGACAGCTCTTTGCAAAGCTCGGCGGCAGCTGCAAATGCTCCCGGAACAAGCCCACGCCGAACTGGATCGCATCGAAGTGGTTCCGGTACGGATTTCTTGTATTCTTCCTCACCATGTTCGGCGTGATGATCTTCAATACATACCTCGTCGCCGCCGGAGCGGAAAATCTGAAAGAAGCGCTCAAGCTCTTCTGGATGTTCCGCGTGCCGTGGGGATGGACGTACACTGCCGGCTCGGTCCCGGACTGGATCGCCCAGTTTGCGTTCGGGTTTTACAGCATGATGCTGACCTCCACGCTGATCGGACTGATCGTGATGGTGCTGTTCAGACCGCGGTCGTGGTGCGCCTTCTGCCCGATGGGAACGATGACGCAGATGATCTGCAAAATTAAAAACAGGGGTGAGAGGGAATGACTGCCCTCGGCTCCGATGAAACAGCCATATTTAAAATTCTGACGATAAAGGAGAACCAACCATGCCAAAACTCATCCACATCACGGATTTGTACCACCCGCACGCCGATCCCGACGACCACTTCGACCTTGCGCAGATTTTCGCTCTTGCAAAGAAAGGGGATATCGAGCTGTGTCAGGTTATCATCGACTGGCCGGCGTTCGATTTCCATGGCGATCCCGCGCTTGCCGCCGTTGCACAGATGAATCTGCTGTCGGGCAGGAATGTCCCAGTGACCGTCGGTGCCGATATCGGCAGACTGCGCGGCAGACCGGAGCTCTGGAAGAATGCGTCTCCCGAGGACGTCAAGGCAGCTGACCGCATCCTCGAAATCCTCCGGGATTCTGACGAAAAGGTTTACATCACGATCGTCGGCGGATGCCTGGATACCGCGATTGCGCTTGCACGTGATCCCGATGCTTTCCGTGAAAAATGCGCCGGAATCGTTCTCAACGCCGGATCGGGCACGAATACCGAGAATCTGGAGTGGAACGTGAATCTCGGCAGAGTGGAGTACAGCGCGATTTTCTCCGCTCCCTGTCCGATTTACTGGAACCCGTGCTTTGACAACATCGAAACCGGTCAAGGCAGGTACAAAACCTACTGGAAATTCCCGATGAAGCGCGTGTTCTCCGAGGCGAGCAGCCGTCTCAACGCGTATTTTATCTACATGCTTACGAAGAATCCCGACGGAAAGTACCTGCGCGTTCTCGATCAGGCTGTCGATGAAACGGTTCTGACCGAATGGGGCGAGGCCGACCGGAACATGTGGTGCACCGGCTCAATCTTCGGCATTGCCGGTCTGACGGTGAGCATGGACGGAGAGATTCATCCCGCAGACGCATGCGCCGATCCCGTGTATTCCTACGAACCGATCCGCGTCTCCTGTGACGGAAACGGTGTGACGACGTGGGAAAGCCTTGAGGGAACCGGATGCACCGATGACACTGCCGCGCCGCGGTATATTTCCCGGATCAATGACGAAGAAAAGTACGCCGAAGCGATGACGAAAGCACTGGCGGAAATTCTGAAGCAGCTGTAAGCGGCAAACTGTCCGCAAATCCGTTCATTTCGGTGATATATTAT
>JAFTPW010000092.1:0-5340 GCA_017463075.1 Clostridia bacterium | reverse complement strand
CCCGAAGGCTATGAATTCAGCGTGAACTCCAAGGGCAAGCCCGATGTAAATGTATCCGTCAACGAGGACGACAACGTAACTCTGTCCATGGACGGCAAAAATCTCGTTGTCAGGTACAATGTGACCGTTGAGATTCCGTTCAATCCCGTGATTACCTATACTCCCGCCGAGATTTCCTGCGAAACCGGCGACAAGCGCACCATCACCGCACAGCACAACTTCTCCGACGACTTTGAGGTGTCCTATCAGTGGTTCTACACACCCACCGGTTCCAAGGACGACGCAAAGGCACTTCCGGGCGCGGATGACAAGTCCCTGACCGTTCCCACCAACATCGGCGGCGTCAATTACTACTACTGCATCGTCACCGGCATCTCCGGTACCAAGCAGTACGTCAGCGGCGGCGAAACCATGGTCTGCGTGACGGTTGAGACCGCATATGTCTTCCCGTTCACCGACGTTCCCGCATCCCAGTGGTACCGTTCCTCCGTCGAGGGCGCGCATCAGATGGGACTCATCAACGGCAAGACCGAGACCCTGTACAAGCCCGACGACAATATGAAGCTCGTCGAAGCGATCAAGCTCGCGGCATGCATGAACCAGCTCCATTACAGCGGCAAGGTTCTGCTTGAAAACGGCACGCCGTGGTACAAGCCCTACGTGGACTACGCAAAGGAAAACGGCATCATCACCCGCGATTACACCGAAACCGAGCTGAATGCGTCCGTGACCCGTGCCCTGTACGTCGACATTTTCGCACGTGCACTGCCGGATGACGCACTCCCGGCGATCAACGACATTCCCGACGACGCCATCCCGGACGTTACCTCCGCGAGCACCTACGGCCCGGCGATCTACAAGCTGTACCGTGCGGGCATCCTCAACGGCAGTGACGCCAAGGGCACATTCGGTCCTTCCGCGAACATCAAGAGAAGCGCAGTTGCGGCAATCCTGCTCCGTATGATGGATGCGGACTACCGTGTCGGCGCGCCTGCGGAACTGGGTCAGTAACCCGATAAGCAAACGAAAAGACCTCTGAAAAACGAGGTCTTTTTTGTGTTCATGCGGACTTACTTCACGCTTTCGGCGGTTCTGATGAGTTCTTCCTCGGAGCTCCACCCGGACAGGTTATAGCGGAAGTTTTCGTCCTCCCAGATGATGGTGATATGCTCTTCATACCCACTCTGCCGCAGAAGAACCGCATCTCTTCCGTTCACACTGACCGTTTCCCGCGTGTATCTGCTGTCGTAACCGCGTTCACCGGGACTGTACAGTGCTTCGCGGCGGAAATGGATTCGTCTGCCGTCTGCGTTCTCATATGTAATCTGCACGTAATTGGTGCGGAACTCATATACATCGCTCACCCGATAACCGGCCGGCATCCATGCGGGTTCCGTCAGTCCGATCACACGATCCGTGACCATGCCTTCCGCGATCCGGATCAGCCCATCCGCGGGCAGCGTCGTTTCGATGATGTACAGATACCCGTCATCCGTCCACGAAACGGAAGGTCGTACATCATCCCGCGCGGGTTTGAGCAGGATGCAGGCATTGCCGCCGATCACGGTTTCCTCCGCGGTATAGGCGTCTCCGCTCCACAGAATTTCCGCTTTTTCGTCATCGTTGTATTCCTGACGGCTGAAATATACCGCGCCGCCTTCCCCATTTTCGTAAACCAGATCAAGCGAGCCGTATTCCGCTTTGGTTTCGGTCAGCTCAAATCCTTCGGGGATGTACCCGGGTTTCATCAGCACGATTTTTTCGCTGTCCCCGGTGTCATCAAAGTCCGCTGTGACAAGGCTGTCCCACTGACCGAGGAACGCATTCGCAATCCGCTCCCGGATGGGTTCCACGGCCGCCGAGGTCACGCCCGCAAGCAGCAGTGCCGCAAGACACGCGACCGCAAGCCGCTGACCGAGCTTCCCACTGCGTCCCGGCTGTTTTTCTTCCATGATATGGTGAATTCTGTTCATCGTTTCCTCCCTGTATTCGTGACTCATGCTTTCTTCTTCCGCAATTTCTTCCGTCATCCGCGTCACATGCGGCATCAGCGCTCTTCGCATTGCTGTGTATCCGCGGGAATCATTTGCTTTCATCCGTCCGACCGTCCTTTCCGTATAATTTTTTCAGCTGTAATTTCGCACGCAGAAGCCGTGTTGCCACCGTTGCCTCCGGAATTCCGAGAAGCTGTGCGATTTCGCGGTTCTTCATTTCCTCAGTATATTTCAGAATCAGAACATTCCGGTGATCCTCGCTGAGCCGGTCAACATACCGCTGGAGACTGCCGAAGTCCCCGTCCGTTTCATCCGCCGCCGATTCGTCCGGAATCTCCCGTTCCATCTCCTCAATGGAGTCAGCGGAGTCCCGGCGTTTTTTCCGGTAGCGGTCGATGGCGATGTTTTTCACGCAGATTTTCACCAGCAGTTTCCATTCCGCCTCGTCGCGGTTCTGAAATTTCCCGAGGTTCCGGCAGATTTTCTCCATCGCGTCCGCCACAGCATCCTCGGCGTCTTCCCGGTTGTGCAGAACTCCGTACGCTGTTTGATACATCATGTTCCGGCAGATCCGGAAAATCTCCGCCGCCGACAGCTCTTTCATCCGTTCCTCCTTTCCCATCTCCGGCAGGTACCGCGCCGAGGATGGCTTCCGATCGGTTTCACTTATTATAACGAATCCGGAAGGCAAAATCTTCCCCTGACGAAAAATTCCGCAAAAAAACTTTCATCTTGACATCGCACGCCGCTTGTGATACCATATACTCAACTACATCTCAGGAGGTACTCCATGATTACTCTGCACAAAACACCCGGGAAGGATTTCCGCATTCTCAGCCTCACCGACCCTCAGCTCGGCGTTGAGGAATGGGCTCAGGGGCACAAAAACCGGGAGATTCTCACATACACCGTCACGGAACTGGTGAAGCGGCTGGATCCCGACCTGATCACCGTCACCGGAGACCTTGCATGGGCGGGTCACGATGAAGCATACGACGCTCTGGCGGATCTGCTCGACAGCTTCGGCAAGCCGTGGGCTCCCGTTTGGGGAAATCACGACAACCAGAAGGGTCCCGAGGTTGTTGACGCCGTCGCTGACCGATATCTGGCCCATCCGCACTGCGTTTACGAAAAGGGCGATCCCGCGCTCGGCAACGGCAACTACGTCATCGCCATTGAGGAGGCGGGCAAGGTCGTCGAGGGCGTGATTATGATGGACTCGCACGACAGAATGCCCTACACCGCCCCGGACGGAACCGAATCCAACGAATGGGCTAAGCTGATTCCCGAACAGCTTGTATGGTACCGCGAGCAGATTGAAGCCCTTGAGAAGCTCGGATGCCGCGACACCACAATGATGATGCACATTCCGATCTACGCATACCGCGATGCATGGGCAGCTGCCGTCAAGCCCGGTCTCGATCCCAAATCCGTCAAGCCGGAGGACAGCGCGGATCCCGCCAACTGGAACGACGGTTATGCAGGTTCCTTCGGCGTGAAGTACGAGGGCATTTGCAGCTATCCCGCGGACGAGGGTGCGTTTGATGTGATGACCGAGCTCGGCTCCACGAAGCACATCATCTGCGGACACGACCACGTGAACAATTACGTCGTCAGCTACAAGGGCGTGAAGTTCATCTACGGCCTCAAGGCGGGCGCGGGATGCTACTGGAACCCCATCCTCAACGGCGGCACCGTGTTCTCCGTGAACGGAAACGGCGTCGCGGACGTACGTCACGAATATGTCGACGTGAGCCATCTGCTGTAATCCGGAAAAACGAAAAAACCGAGGTATCCATGACGGGTACTTCGGTTTTTGTTCTGTTTATACCGTTCCGGTTATCATCCTGTCCATCTCGTGAATCCAGTGCGCATCCACCGCATCACTCACAATCCGGTCGCCGATGAGGTCGTAGTGGCTGAGGATCGTCTCCCGGTCGGATCGGATCTTCGTAGCGTACACAATGAAGCTCTGCCGGTGATCCCTGAGGGTGTAGAATTCATACTCAGGCAGGAGCCGCCGCAGATTCATCATCTGTTCGCCGCGGATGTCCATGAAATTGTCGACCTTCCGCCGCACGACGTCCTTCACGTCCATTTTTGCGAGATCGCTGTTGTTCGTGATTGCGACCATCTCGATGACAAACCGGTCGAACTGGGATGCAAGGTGGAGAAGCAGTTCTTCCTCCCATTCGACAATCGGAATCCTCCGTTTCCACACGCAGAACGCGATGCTGTTTTCCGGCACATCCAGCTCGCAGGGGTAGTTTTCTTTCACGTATTTGATGCGGTCGGAGCCCGTGAAGCTCTCAAACACCCGGTTCACGTAGGATTCCTCAATGTGGATCGGTACCGCAAACAGCTGCTCATCGATGCCGGTGTAGTGCATTTCGGGGTGATGCACCAGATATGACGCCTGAAACGACGGCATGCAGCCGATGTCAAAGATGTGCCGCACTCCTATTCTCGACGCGAACGTAAAGAGCCGCTCGTACAGACTGAACAGCTCTGAGACGAGCAGATTGTCCGCCATGGATTTATAACGGTAGATTCTGAAATCCGCCGCATTTCCGTCTCCGCGGATGGATTCCCCGTCCTTTCCGGCGAAGAAATGCTCAAATTCCTCCGACCTATGCGCAATCGACGTGATCTCGTAGGTCACCTTCTGCCGCAGGAGTTCAAACTCCTCGTCCGTCAGAGCGTTCAGGTCTTCTTCCTTCCAGTAATCGTAAATCAGATGATTCGGACGAAGATTTTTCGCGCGGATTCCCGTGTAGTTGTGTTCATCCATTTCAGCTTCCGCCTTTCCGTAATAGAGGAAGTCGATGGAAACACGGAAATACTCCGCGATCCTCGCCATGGTCGGAGTGTCGGGATAATTCACGCCGTTCTCCCACTTACTGACCGCCTGCGAGCTGATATGCAGTGCCTGTGCAAGCTGATCCTGAGTGGTGTGGCTGTTTTTCCGCAGACCGGCAATATTCTGCCCGATGCGTATTTCTTTCATGCCGTCTTCCTCTCTGTTTTCAGATTTCGTCACCGCGCGCCCGGTTTACAGTATCAGTATAGCATAAACCGCGCCGTTTGGCAAGAACCGCATACGCGAGGCAGATCCGGCAGGACAACCTTGGGTTGAGGATGAAAAAAGGCTCTCAGCGTACCGAAAGCCTTTTTGGAATTTATGAAATTACTTGGAAGCTTCTTCCACAGCAACTGCAACAGCAACAGTCATACCAACCATGGGGTTGTTGCCCGCGCCGATCAGACCCATCATTTCTACGTGAGCCGGAACGGAGGAGGAACCTGCGAACTGTGCGTCGGAGTGCATACGGCCCATGGTGTCGGT